>NZ_QTVB01000001.1:0-198343 GCF_003435965.1 Roseburia sp. AF42-8 | reverse complement strand
TAAAGAACTTATCATATTCCTTCTTACCGCAATATTTCTTTATAACCTCTTTTAAAAGTTTCAAATCTTCTTTATGCTTTGTATATGACGCAACTCTTGCCTGTGATAATTAAAGAACTTATCATATTCCTTCTTACCGCAATATTTCTTTATAACCTCTTTTAAAAGTTTCAAATCTTCTTTATGCTTTGTATATGACGCAACTCTTGCCTGTGATAAGTAATTATGTCCTTTCATAATACTTGCTAAAGATCCAATATCGAACATTTCTTTCATAGCCATAATAATTTCAAAATAATCTTCACCGATTATATTGGCAATTTCATCTGATTTTTCATCAAAAGTAGATTCTGAAAGACAGATATCAAGTTTAGTCACTTCTTCACTCTGTACATCTGGAAAAACAACACATGCATTGAATTTTAAACCACATAATCCTCTTATTAATTCCTTATATGGCTTGTTCTTTAAATCTACGTGCAATACCCCTGCAAGTTCTTCCGCTTTATGCGTTCTGCTCATATCTCTGCGGGACAAAATTGCTTCTATTTGCTTACAATCTATATCCTGACTCAAATGATATTCTGTTAATTCTGAAAGTAATTCTGTTAATTCAAAATACGCATTATCAATATTACTTTCACCGTTATTTTCACCTAATCCTGCATTTAAGAAATGACCACGGTGTTTAAACATATTCAGCAGTGCTAAAAAAACAAGCCTGACATCATGTTTTTCTGTACTGCTTATTAATTCATTTCTCAAATGATATATGGTTGGATACTCATTAAAATAATCCTTGTCCGTATAATTGCCATCATTAAAAATATTATTTTTATATCTTACTTCAACATCCTTATCTTCCTCATGATATTTACTATTCTCTAATCTTCGAAAGAAACTAGGGTCCACTTCACATATGGCATCATGAAAATAGTCTTTTAAAATGCCAATTCTAACCTGCTCTCTTTGTCTTCTCCTTCTGCTTATTCTGTGTGTACGCCTTTCAACTGCACCAGATGCCTCATTAAATTCACGTATTCCCCATAAATCTTTTCCTTTTGCTTTCAACAATCTGTACTCTGGATCAGTTGCTGCCCAACCCACAGAATTAGTTCCCATATCCAATCCCAAATAATACTTGAATGCTGTCATAAAATTTCCTCCTGATTTTTTATCATTTTTTTGTTGACTAAATTTGTTTACATGCTATAATAAAAGAGAATTAACAAAGCGAGTGCAAATAAGGTTTATCCGGCATCGTCTTTTGACTCTGCATGGTGCAGATTAAATCAAGACCTAATGGTCTTTTTTTATTGCCTTTATAATTTTTCTCTGCAACATTCCTCCGTGTCCCTCTGTTAGATAATTCTATTATGCCAAATTACAAGTCCATAAATCTCCACTTGAATTTCATTTTTTATCGAATCTTTGTTCTATCATTTACTATACTCGTTCGCCAATCGATTAATTTCCTCTCGTATCTGTTCTACCAAGCTATCCGGTGCAACAATCTTCACTCCATCACCCAATGCCATAATCCAATGTACAAAATGCATGCTGGCAGCTACTTTTACCACAACTCGAAAATGTCCATTGTCCACTTTGGTTATTCTTACATCTTTTCCAAAACGATCTATCATAACTCCTGCCAAACTATTTTCGCACAGAATTTCCACATTCCGCTCTTCCCCATTAAACATATTAAACATCTTTTTGTCATATGTTACCATATCAGGTTCTTTGAATTTACATCTGCCTTCACGAACTTTATTTTCTACTTTTATACTAAGCATTTTATCTACACGATAATGCTTAATAATTCCTGCATCTGAATCATATCCAATCAGATAGTAATACTCATCATCCCATAATAACCCCCATGGACTGACTTCATATCTCTTACCATCCCGCTTAAGCTCCGCCTCCTTTTTCACATTCCACTGAAAGTACTGAAAAGATATCTTTGAATTCTCAGCTATAGCCGTATGAATTGCATCGACATTTTCCATTATTCCATTGTTCATTGATTTTACACGCCCTGCTACATATACCTGACGCTGCAACATAGTGGCATTATGTTTACTCGTCAAATGTTCTATTTTTTTAATCAACTCATTTGATTTTTCTTCTGTAATAAACTTCGCCGCTGCAACAGAATCTACAAGAAGTTTTAATTCTGCCAATTCAAAATCTCGCTTAACAACCTGATAATGATATGTTTTTCCATACTGCGTCTTTTTTATCTTTATTCCGAATTCATCAAGCCGGGCAATATCATCATACAAACTTTTTCGTTCTGCCGTGACATTATTTGCAGACAGTTTATCTATAATCTCCTGTAATGTAATATCATGATTAGCATCTGTATTGTCCAGAAGAATTTTTGCAAGATACAGTATCTTAAGCTTTTGATTACTCCTAGCTCCGCGTCTTCGCTTTTCAACTAATATTTCCATTTTCTCTGCCATTAAAGCACCCCCTAATATTTAAATTATAACTATTATATTCTATCATTTTTATAATAGCAACATTCCTTTTCTCTAACACCTACAGAAAGTGTCACCAGTGACTTCTCACTAATATCTGACAATCAGAACAAAGAATGTGCCTGCAGCGGTCGCTTGCGACATCTACCTTATACGCCGCAGTGCATATTCTCGCGGAGCGTTTTTTACTTTACAGGAAAGCAATTTCCTGTAAAGTAAAAAAAGTTCCAACCAGCAACCATATTGTCTGCTGATTGGAACTCTTCCGTTATACGTGTCAGGGTTCGCCTACGTTCACGTTTAGTGGACTAGACGGGAGTCGAACCCGTGTCCAAAAACCAATCCCCTGTCCTTCTACGAGCGTAGTTCATAATTTGACATTCCCTCTGCAATTCCGGTATGAACACCGTAACTGTTTCAGTAGCTTCATCATACGCCCACGGGTTCAAAGCTTTGCCCGTGTCGTTTCTCACATAGTCGAAGCCTGGGTCCTAAAGTGTGAGTGCTCTAGGTCAGACTGCTGCCATTAGGCAGCGTAAGCTAATTTATTATCGTTAGCGTTTAATTTTAAGTTTGGAATTTAACGCATCACCCTGCGGCTCGCTTCTCCAGCTTCATAATCCCTGTCGAAACCTTTACTAGCCCTTATATATTTATTCTATTATAACCTGCCTCCGCTATTCCTGCAAGAGGCAAAGATAGAACCACTGTTTGTATTGCCATTAACTGACAATTTTTATCCGCCTATTAACCAAGATTTCTTACTTTGAAATCCCGCTCTGCTTCACGGCGCATATCCTTCTTTGCAATATCATTCCGCTTATCATAAAGCTTCTTACCTTTTGCAAGCGCAATCTGGACTTTTACCAGACTTCCCTTGAAATATACTTCCACCGGAACAATGGTATAACCTTTTTCCTTAATCTTCTGCTCTAATTTACGAATCTCGTTTTTGTGCATCAGAAGCTTCTTCGGACGAAGCGGATCACGGTTAAAAATGTTTCCCTTTTCATATGGCTGATATGCATACCATATATGATGACTTCCCCATGTTCAATGTGTATGAAAGACTCCTTGATACTGCATTTTCCCATACGGAGTGATTTTACTTCTGTTCCATGCAGGCTGATTCCTGCCTCATAAAGTTCTTCCAAGAAATAATCATGTCTTGCCTTCTTATTATTGGCAATCATCTTAATCGATTCTTTTCCCATTCTTCATTTCTCCTGTTCCTGTTGCCTCTGTCAATTCAAAATCGATGGTTCTTACAATCTCATCCACACCGATTACCCGGATATATACTTTCTGTCCCAGCTTATAATGGCGGTTCGTTACTTCGCCAACCAGTTCAAAAGTGTCTTCAAAATACTGATAGTAATCATCGGTAAGACTGGTTACATGCACAAGACCCTCTACCGTATTTGGCAGCTCGACATACATTCCATAGGATGCCACCCCTGAAATAACGCCTTCATAGACTTCTCCGATATGCTCTGCCATATACTGTGCTTTTTTCAGCTTCTCAGTCTCACGCTCTGCCTCATCTGCCCGACGTTCTGTCTCGCTGGAATGCTTGGCTACTTCCGGCAGAATCGTTTCATAATGCGCCATCCGCTTATGATTCATCCTGCCCCGCAATGTTTCCTTGATAATACGGTGTATCTGTAAATCAGGATAACGACGAATCGGCGATGTAAAATGGCAATAACAGCTTGCTGCCAGTCCGAAATGTCCGGTGTTTTCTGTGGTATATTTTGCCTGTTTCATGGAACGGAGGGTCAGCCGGCTGATTAATGCTTCCTCCGGTGTTCCTTCGATTTTTCCTAACAGCTTCTGCAATTCCTTCGGGTGAATTTCCTCCTGGCTGATATGCAGTGTATATCCGAAATTTCCAATTAACGTTGCAAGTTTTCGGATTTTTTCTTCGTCCGGTGTCTCATGGGTACGATAGAGAAATGGTATCTCCTGCCAGAAAAATTCCTGCGCCACCGTCTCATTGGCAATCAGCATGAAATCTTCAATTAATTTCGTAGCTGTATTTCTGTCGTATGGCTTGATTTCCAATGGTCTTCCATTTTTATCCAAAAGGATTTTCGTTTCCGGGAAATCAAAATCAATCGAGCCGCGTTTCATACGATTCTTACGAAGCAGTGCTGCCAGCTCTCCCATTTTTTCAAACATCGGAACCAGTTCCCGATACTCTGCAATTGTTTCTTCGTTATGGTCTTCTAAAATTTCTTTTACTGCTGTATAAGTCATTCTGCGGTCAATTTTTACCACCGACTCTACAATTTTATGGTCAATGACTTTGCCCTTGGGGTTAATGGTCATGATGCAGCTCAATGCCAGCCGGTTCTCTCCTGCATTCAGGGAACAGATTCCATTGGACAATGCATGGGGCAGCATCGGAATCACGCGGTCAACGAGATATACACTGGTTCCGCGGTTCAGTGCCTCTACATCCAATGCGCTGTGCTCCTGCACATAATTGGACACATCTGCAATGTGAACGCCCAGAATATAATTTTCTCCATTCATGGTAAGGGATACCGCATCATCCAAATCTTTGGAGTCTTCTCCATCAATTGTCACCATCTGCCAGTCCCGCAAATCTTCCCTGCCTGCCATATCAGCCTCACTGACTTCTTTAGCTACATTTTCCACCTGTTTCATAATCTTCGGTGCAAATTCTGTCGGCAGGTCAAAGCCTCTTACAATGGATAAAATATCTGTTCCCGGGTCATTGATATGACCAAGTATTTCAACAATTTTTCCTTCCGGTTTCTTACCGTTTTTACCATAATCAGTAATCTCAACGACAACTTTGTGTCCATCTACTGCTCCTTTGGAACGTTCGATTGGAATAAAAATATCCTGCGCCAGCTTCTGGTTATCCGGCACCACAAATCCGAAGTTCTTACTGCTCTGATAAGTTCCGACAATCTGATGCAGACCTCTGGATATAATTTTTATAATTCTGCCTTCCCGGCGTTTTCCGGTCTTCTGCGGATTTACTGCAACAGATACAGTGTCCATATGCATGGCTCCGTTGGTATTCTCCTCCGGGATATAGATATCTTCCTCTTCACCCTCTACCGTCACAAAGCCAAAGCCTCTGCTGTTTCCGGTATAAACACCGGTTAAGAATCTTCCGGAAGCCTTTACATATTTGCCCTTCTGGGTCAGCTCTACCTTGCCTTCTTCCAGCAAAGCATCCAAAACCGCATGCAGCTCTTCCCGCTGCTCTTTGGATACCTGCAGAATCATTGCAATCTCTTTGGCTTTCATCGGGACATATAAGTCATCACAGATAAACTCATATACAATTTTCTTTCTTTTTTCCAGTGCTTCTCTATCCATTCTTTTCTTTCCTATTTTTTCTTGCTGCTCACATAACTTCAAGAAACTGCTTTACACTTTTCTTGCGCCTGCGGCGGTCACTTGCGGCGGTCGCCTGCGGCATCTACCTTATACACGCAGTGTGCATCCTCGCGGAGCTTTTTTACTTTACAGGAAAGCAATTCCTGTAAAGTAAAAAAAGCTGTCGTTCACACGACAGCTCTTTGGTTCTTAGAAACTTCCAATATTCAGTACGATGGAAATTAACAGGAATAGGATTACCAGTACTCTGGTTACCTTTACCAACATTCCTTCCATAGAACGACCTTTATTCTTGCCCCAATAAGTATCAGCTGCTCCGCTGATTGCTCCAAGTCCTGCAGACTTACCTTCCTGAAGAAGAATAATTACTGTCAATGCGATAGATATAATAATAAATACAACTGTTAAAACCGTTTTTAAAACTGCCACGAATGACACCTCCTGTGGATTTATAATACTCGTAACTTTGACAGTATATCATACACAAGGACAAATTACAACCACTTATTTCGCATTTGTATTGAAATTTTTGCTGAAATCTATTACGATTCTTCGATCCGAATCAGACGATTATATTTTGCCGTCCGCTCGCCACGGCACGGTGCTCCGGTTTTAATCAGATCACTGCCAAGCCCTACTGACAAATCCGCTATGGTCGTATCCTCGGTCTCGCCGCTCCGGTGGGACATGATGGTCTCATAACCATGTTCTTTTGCCATGCGGATGGCTTCCATAGTTTCTGAGAGCGTTCCAATCTGGTTTGGCTTAATCAAAATCGCATTACCGCATCCCATGGAAATTCCTTTATTCAGGCGCACCGGATTCGTGACAAATAAATCATCGCCTACCAGAATCACTTTATCTCCCACTTTTTCTGTCAGACGTTTCCAGCCATCCCAATCCTCTTCGTCCAACGGGTCTTCAATGGAATAAATCGGGAAACGGCGAATCATCTTTTCCCAATGAACAATCAGTTCATCCGTGGTATAACGCTTGCCGGATTTTGGCAGATAATATTCTCCCGGTGCATTGCCTTTCCATTCACTGGCAGCCGCATCCAGAGAAATCATAAACTGTTTGCCTCTGCCGCAGCTGTACCCTGCTTTGGTAATGGCTTCCATAATAAGCTGGATTGCTTCCTCCTCATTTGTAATGTCTGGGGCAAAACCGCCTTCATCTCCCACTGCCACAGACAGTCCACGGTTCTTTAATATTTTTTTCAAATGATGATAGACTTCTGCACACCAGCGGATTCCTTCCGTAATGCTGTCGGCTCCAATTGGAAGTATCATAAATTCCTGAACATCCAGATTGTTATCGGAATGTGCACCGCCATTTAAAATATTCATCATCGGCACCGGAATTGTTACTGCATTTACGCCGCCCACATAGCGGTAAAGCGGCATCTGCAATGCTTTTGCTGCTGCTTTGGCACAAGCTAAGGACACACTTAAGATTGCATTGGCACCAAGCTTTCCTTTATTTTCTGTTCCATCCAGCTCCAGCATCAGCGCATCTAAATTTTCCTGCCGCAATACGTTTCTGCCTATCAGTGCTTTTGCAATTCTTGTATTTACATTTTCTACCGCCTGCTGCACACCATTTCCACCATAACGCTCGCCGCCGTCTCTTAATTCAATGGCTTCAAATTCTCCTGTACTGGCTCCGGAAGGTGCTGCCGCCCGGGCAGTCGACTTCTTTCCGGTTGTCTCTGTCTCCACAGTTACTTCTGTTTCTATTGTGGGATTTCCTCTGGAATCTAATATTTCTCTTGCATGAATTCGTGTAATCGTCATTTTTACAGCCATAAAAAAAATCTCCTTTTGAAAATATTCTGAATTAATAGTTCAGTATCTCCAAAAGAAGATTTTTTATTCTTTCGAAACAATTCGATTATACGTTAATCTCAGCTGTCATACCAAGAATCTCTTTATTGTCATCCAAAATTGGCTGTACCACATTCTTTAAGAAAGCATCTACCTGAATTGGTGCTCTTCCCACATATTTTGCAGGGTCCATATTCTGCTTCAACTCTTCTAAGGTTGTATGGAATGCAGGTTCTGCTGCAATCAGCTCAAGAAGATTGTTCTCTTTACCCTCCTGTTTTACATTTTTGCCTGCTTCCATGGAAAGTACACGAATCTTCTCATGTAATTCCTGACGGTCGCCACCAGCTTTTACAGCATCCATCATAATATTTTCGGTTGCCATAAACGGAAGTTCGCTCATCATATGTTTGTAAATAACTTTCTCATATACTACAAGTCCATCTACCACATTTAAGCAAAGGTCTAAGATTCCATCGATTGCAAGGAATCCCTCTGGAATAGAAAGACGCTTGTTGGCAGAATCATCCAGAGTTCTTTCAAACCACTGGGTTGCGGATGTAATTGCCGGATTCAATGCATCAATCATGACATAACGGGAAAGAGATGCAATACGTTCACTACGCATCGGATTTCTCTTATAGGCCATTGCAGAGGAACCAATCTGGCTCTTCTCAAATGGTTCTTCTACTTCTTTCAGGTGCTGCAGCAGACGGATGTCGTTAGACATTTTATGTGCACTTGCTGCAATGCCTGCTAAAATATTTGCTACTCTGGTATCCACTTTTCTGGAATAGGTCTGTCCGGATACTGCATAGCATTCTTTGAATCCCATTTTCTGTGCAATCATCGGATCAATCTTATCAATGGTTTCCTGGTCCCCATCAAAAAGCTCCTGGAAGCTTGCCTGTGTTCCTGTGGTTCCTTTAGAGCCTAAAAGCTTCAGGCTGCCTAATACATAATCTAGGTCTTCCAAATCCATAATGAATTCCTGGCACCACAGTGTTGCACGTTTTCCTACGGTTGTAGGCTGTGCCGGCTGGAAATGGGTAAATGCCAGTGTCGGCTGATTCTTATATTTATCTGCAAATTTTGCCAGTTCTGCAATGACATTTACTAATTTCTTACGAACCAGTTTTAATGCCTCTGACATAATGATGATATCAGTATTATCTCCAACGTAGCAGGAGGTTGCTCCTAAATGGATGATTCCTTTTGCTTTCGGACACTGTACGCCGTAAGCATATACATGGGACATAACATCATGACGGACTTCTTTTTCTCTTGCCTTTGCCACATCATAGTTGATGTCATCCTTGTGTGCTTTTAATTCATCAATCTGTTCCTGGGTAATATCAAGTCCCAGTTCTTTCTCGGTCTCTGCTAATGCAATCCAGAGTCTTCTCCAGGTACGGAATTTCATGTCCGGAGAAAAAATATACTGCATTTCCTTGCTTGCATAACGCTCAGATAATGGACTGTTATATCTATCAGTACTCATATGTGTGCTCCTTTTTATTTTTTATATTCATAATTGCAGACTCAGCTCCACTCAAAAGTTTCGCTCCACTCGGAAGCTTCGCTTCCTCGTTGTCCGTTGCACCTTCGTGCACCGTACAATCCTTACAGCCATACCGGCTGGTTCATGCAAGCATGACAGCCGGTACGGCTATAAGAATTAGCCGCTGTGCCAGTCTGCTTATCGCTCATAGTCACCACGGATATCCTCTTTTGGCGGCTCCATTGGATATTTTCCAGTAAAGCATCCTTTACAGATTGGAAGCCCTCCAACCAGCTGCTCTAAACGCTCTATCTTTAAATAACCTAATGAATCTGCTCCGATGATTTTGCGAATATCTTCTATGGTGCGGTTATATGCGATCAGCTGCTCCCGTTCCGGAATATCTGTTCCAAAATAACATGGCCATAAGAATGGCGGAGAACTGATTCTTACATGCACTTCTGTGGCACCAGCTTCTTTTAACATATTTACAATACGGTCAGATGTGGTTCCACGCACGATGGAATCGTCAATCATAATAACACGCTTGCCACGGACTGATTCTGCAAGTACATTTAATTTTACTCTTACGCTGGATTCTCTGCTGCTCTGCTTCGGTTTGATGAAGGTTCGTCCCACATAACCATTTTTTACAAAAGCAGTTCCATATGGAATTCCGGACTGCAGGGCATAACCCTGAGCTGCTGCATTTCCTGACTCCGGTACTCCTACTACCAGGTCTGCATCTACCGGTGAATCCATTGCAAGGAAACGTCCTGCCTGGATACGGGATGCATAAACGCTGACCCCGTCAATATGGCTGTCCGGTCTCGCAAAATATATGTATTCAAAAATACAACGTGCTTCCTGTTCTTTTGGAAGACACATAGTCATATCAGACTGAATGCCGCCTTCCGGTGAAATTGTTACCACTTCTCCCGGCAATACGTCTCTGACATACTCCGCATCAATGGTCTCCAAGGCACAGGTCTCAGAAGTAATGATATAAGCATTGTCACGTTTTCCGATTACAAGGGGTTTGAAGCCATATGGGTCTCTTGCGCCAATCAGCTTACGAGGGCTGGCTACAACCAGAGCATAAGCTCCTTTTAACTTCTGGCAGGCTCTGCGTACTGCTTCCTCGGCTGTCTTGGAATTCAGACGCTCTCTTGCAATGTGGTAAGCAATTACCTCAGAATCAATGGTGGTCTGGAAAATTGCTCCGGTATATTCCAAATCTTTGCGAAGCTCCTTCGCATTGATGAGGTTTCCGTTGTGTGCCAATGCCAGCGTACCTTTTACATAATTCAATACCAGCGGCTGTGCATTCTCACGGGTGGAGGAACCTGCGGTGGAATAGCGGACATGACCGACTCCGATATCACCTTTCATTGCTTCTAACTGTTTTCCGGTAAATACTTCGTTTACCAGTCCCATATCTTTATAGGAAGTAACTTTTCCCTTCGGTCCGTTTGTCTCACTTACTGCAATACCACAGCTCTCCTGTCCTCTGTGCTGTAATGCAAACAGACCATAATAAATACTGGAAGCCACATCATTTCCGTCAAAATCATACATGCCGAAGACGCCACATTCTTCATGCAGTCCGTCCCATGGGCTTTCCTTTAATTCATTGTTATTCATAGGGTTCTCCTGACTATATTTTTAAGCAAATTTCTTACCGGTCAGTAATTCAAATGCTTCTTCGTATTTCTCAATTGTCTTCTCGATTACTTCATCCGGAAGGAGATAATCACTGTCTGGATTTGCTTTTAACCAGTCTCTTACAAACTGTTTGTCATAAGAAGGCTGTCCCTGTCCCGGTTTATATCCTTCTAATGGCCAGAAACGGGAGCTGTCCGGTGTCAGCATCTCATCACCTAAAACTACATTTCCATTCTCATCGAGACCAAATTCAAACTTGGTATCTGCAATGATGATTCCTTTGCTTAATGCATATTCCGCACATTTCTTGTAAAGTGCGATGGTATATTCTTTAATCTTTTCTGCGTACTCAGCACCCTTGCCCGGGAATGCTTTCTCTAATACGTCAATACTCTGTTCAAAAGAAATATTCTCGTCATGGTCACCAATCTCAGCTTTGGTACTTGGTGTGTAAATCGGCTCAGGTAATTTATCGGATTCTACAAGTCCTTCCGGTAATTTGATTCCGCAGACGGTTCCGTTCTCTTTGTAGCTTGCCCAGCCACTTCCGGTAATATATCCACGAACAATACATTCGATTGGAATCATTTCCAGTTTCTTGCACATCATGCTGTTGCCATCATATTTCTCATTCTGGAAAAATTCCGGCATATCTTTTACATCAACGGAAAGCATATGGTTTGGCACGATATCCTTTGTAAAATCGAACCAGAATCTGGACATCTGTGTCAGAATTGCGCCCTTATTGGTAACCTTGTTCTTTAAAATATGGTCAAACGCTGAAATTCTGTCTGTTGCAACAATGATAAGGCTTTCTCCATTATCATATACTTCTCTTACTTTTCCTTCTTTAAATGGTTTAAATTCCTGCATACTGCTTTTGTCCTCCATTTTATGCTTTCGCAAATTTTTGTTGTGATAAAAAACACTACTGGAAAATTATAATACAGTGCCTTTTAGAAAGTCAATGAATTTGGGCGAAGTGCGCCTTTTGCCCCATATAGAAAAATGAGCGAAATTTATTAGTTTTTTTGTCTAATATTTTCTATTTATAAGTATTATTAATATATGTGCCGGAAAATACTTATCTATAGCAAAAGATTCTGTACCTTACACTTGAGATACAGAATCTTTTTATTTACGCGAGCAGCGAGATAAATTACATGCTTGCATGCAGATTTGCCAAGCACTGCGATAACTTGAGAAACTCGCAAAGCGTGTTTCTCGTAGTTAGTATTTCGCCCTTACGGTCTTATTTTTTGATTAACAAAGATTTCCCTGTCATTTCTTTTGGCTGTTCCATTCCCATCAGCTCGATTAATGTAGGAGCGATATCTGCAAGACATCCACCCTCTCTTAAACCGTATGCAGGGTCTGCATTTACCAGAATGAATGGTACCGGATTGGTAGTATGTGCTGTAAATGGTTCGCCTGTTTCATAATCGATTAACTGCTCTGCATTTCCGTGGTCTGCGCAGATGAACATCTGTCCGTCAACCTCTTTTAATGCTGCAACAGCTTTGCCTACGCACTCATCAACTGCTTCTACTGCCTTGATTGCTGCAGCCTGAACTCCGGTATGTCCAACCATATCCGGGTTAGCAAAGTTGATTATGATTACATCATATTTTTCAGATTTGATGGCATCTACTAATTTATCACATACTTCGTATGCACTCATTTCCGGTTTCAAATCATAGGTTGCTACCTTTGGAGATTTTACCAGAATTCTTTCTTCACCTTTGTTTGGCTCCTCTACACCGCCGTTGAAGAAGAAGGTTACATGAGCATATTTCTCAGTCTCAGCGATTCTTGCCTGAGTCTTGCCATTGTCTGCAAGGAACTGTCCAAATGTATTGGTAAGTTCTACCTTGTGGAATGCAACGGTTTTGTTTGGAATGGTTCCATCGTATTCTGTGAAACATACATAAGTTACGTTCTTTCTTGCGCCTCTGTCAAATCCGTCGAACTCATCTGCACAGAATGCTCTGGTAATCTCTCTTGCACGGTCAGGACGGAAGTTAAAGAAGATAATGGTATCGTTATCCTGTACGGTTGCAGTTGGAGCACCATTTTTCATAATTACAGTCGGAACTACGAACTCGTCTGTTACATCTTTTGCATAAGATGCATCAATTGCTGCAACAGCGCTGTCTGCTGTCTCGCCAACACCTTCTGTAATTGCTTTATATGCTTTTTCTACACGATCCCAACGGTTGTCACGGTCCATTGCATAGTAACGTCCGTTGATGGTTGCAATTTCACCAACACCGATTTCTTTCATTTTTGCTTCCAGCTCTTCGATAAATCCTTTTCCGGAAGTAGGTGCGGTATCACGGCCGTCTAAGAAGCAGTGTACATATACTTTGTCTAAACCTTCTTTTTTTGCCATTTCCAGAAGTCCGAATAAATGTGTAATGTGGCTGTGAACTCCACCATCGGATAATAATCCATATAAATGAAGTGCAGAACCGTTGTCTTTTACATTTTTCATGCCGGCAAGCAATACTTCGTTTTTAAAGAAATCTCCATCTTCGATTTCTTTGGTAATTCTGGTTAATTCCTGGTATACAATTCTTCCTGCACCCATGTTCATATGTCCTACTTCGGAGTTACCCATCTGTCCATCCGGAAGTCCTACGGCAAGTCCGCTGGCATTTCCTTTTACCCATGGATAATCTTTCATCAGTGCATCAATGTTTGGCTTGTTTGCCTGGGCTACTGCATTACCCTCAGTTTTGTCATTCAGACCAAAACCATCTAAAATCATCAATACGGTTGGTTTTTTACTCATGTTTTTTCCTCTTTTCTTTAAAATCTTCTATTGAAACGGATTACTCCGTTGCTGTCACATATCCATCATCATCTATGGTAATTCCCACGGAAAGGGATTCCATAAAATCAAAAATACGTCTTTTCTCACTTTCATCTGTCACCAGTGAGGTCTTGTAATTCTTCTGTATACACGGCAGAAACCGGAAATCAATAGTTCCGTCATCCCGGATGATTACCTGGGATAAGCCGGTATCTAATGTTGACGCCGAAAACCAGAAATTGCCAAGGCTATAGATAATCGGCACGCCATCCATATATTCCATGCCCTGCAGGCAATGGGTATGTCCGCCGATAATGACATCCACACCGGCTTCCACAAACTGTTTTGCAAGAGCCACCTGGTCAGAACCAAAATAGTTATTTCCTTCTGTTCCCCAGTGTACAAAAGCAATCACATAATCGCTGTTGTCTCTTGCTTCTTCTATTACTTTCAGAAACTTGTCCGGATTTAAGGTCTTTAACACGCCCGGTGTCGTCTCAGTTGCTTCCTTCGTATAATTTAAAGAGCGTTCAATCTGTGTAGCTGATACAATTGCTATTTTCTTTCCATTTGCCACAAAATATACCGGACGCATGGCATCCTTTAAATCTTTTCCTGCTCCTACATACGGAATTCCTGCCTCTTCCAGTGTATCTATGGTATCAATCAATGCAGCTTCGCCATAGTCATAGACATGATTATTGGCAAGACTGACAATATCTGTTCCAAATGTTTCTAACAAGTCGACACGCTTTGGATCTGCCCGGAAAGTATAATCCTTGCCAGCTAAAGGTTCCCCCCTTGTACTGTAGGTGAACTCATTGTTTATCATCATTATGTCAGCGTCATTCATTTCCTGTAACAAATCAGCAGAAAAACAGTCATAGATTCCATTTGGCTGCCCGTCCATATGCTCTGTCGTGCCCCAGCCTTCTGCGAAATTAATATCGCCGGTAAAATCCAGCACGATCTCATCTGGCGAATTGCATGTTTTCCAGTAAACCTGCTGCAGATCCTCTTCATTCATTCCTGTTGCCTGACAATAAAGAAGCCACAACACATGAATCGAATTTCCGGTCTCTTTATACCAGATATTTACATCCTGTTCTTCCTGGGACTCTTTTGCAATATTAAGCACTGCATCTTTTCCGTAGTTGGCATAAATCCAGTTCAGAAAGCTCTCATCAATCCGGTAATCCCCGATAAACTCTTTACTGCAGGAATCTAATAATGCCTCGTATGCATCATCCAGATCTTCTATTACCAGCTTCTTCGTCTCCTGCTTCTCTGATTCCGAAGCTGTTTCTGTAGATTCTGTTGCTGCATATTCTATTTGTTCACTGTCTTTCTGTTCTGCATTTACTGCCGTCTTCTGCCGGCATCCGCTGCAAATCATTCCAAACAATAATATTGTCAGCCCTGCTATCTGCAAAGTTTTTCTTCTCAAACCGGTATCCTCGCCCAACTCCTCTTTTCTCTCTTGTATGCCCTGCTTTATTGCCGATAACATTATACACTATCTTTCTTTTTCTAACAATCCTTATTTTGCAAGCGTATTCTGGTATAGACTAAATTATCTGTGCAGGTCGTTCGTCGACAATGCCACGTAAGGGCAGAAAGGGGTACTAAGAATTTCCTCTATACGCCTTTTCTTCCCGCAACCGGTGCATATTCGCATCCATGCTCAGATGCACCTCGCAGGTACATCCCTGTGCCTGCGTTGCTAAATTGTATAGGAAATTCCAAGTACCCCTAACAGCCCTTACAAGGCTTGCCGACGAATGACCCGCACAGATAGTTTGCTGTATACCAGAATTCGATTTTCAAAATTCTACTATTAGGCTTCAAAAATATCACACTTCTTTTAACTCTATGATTTGGTTCGATATGTTGCGGACTGCCGGTATTTTCCCAATTATTCCATAGATTGGATAGAGCTTTTTCATACCCTCCACCAGGCTTACGTCCTTTACCGGTTCAAAACCCGGCAATTCTTTTGCCAGTATGCGTCCGTTCTTTACACCCCAGGTAAATTTCGCTTTGCTGGCTTCTATGGATTTTTCTTTGATGTGTTTTACTACAAATGGAGACATGGTTTCCACCAGTACAGTTGCATCGGTAAAATGTTTTCGGATAATTGTAAATATCTTCTGCACATTCTCCTTGGAAAGATACATGGTCAGCCCTTCGATAATCACAAGAGTCGGACGTGTTTCATTGTGTAAATCGGTCTCAGCATCAAGTGTCTTATGAACCTCTTCTGCCCACGCCTCATCCATCGCAGAATAAGGAAGGACGGATACCCGCCCAGTTTCTTCTAAGAATTTTTTACGCACTTCTATGGTCACTGGCAAGTCCAGATTAAACCAGCGTAATTTCCCGTTATCTACCCGATAAAATCTGGTATCCAGACCACAGGCAATATTAATTACAACAGCATTCGGATGTGCTGTGACATAGTTTTGTACCAGTTCATCCAGTACAATGGTTCGTGCCACAACGCCATTTTGCATCATGGCATCTTCCTTTGCCTTTGTGAAATCATAGTCCATCTCTTTTACGATTTCCATTGCCTTCTTATCATAGATAAGATGTCCCTCTCTTTCAGACTCCATGGCTCTTGCATAGAGTGTCTGAATCATGGTTTCCGGTACTCCGGTCATTTCAATTTTCTTCATGTGTGCTCTCCTTTCGCACCATAACAAAAGTTATATTCTGTTATGGTAAAGAAAAAAGGACACCCTCCAGATTTACATCCAGAAGGCATCCTGTCATTTTCGATTGCTGTCTCAGGATTTGCTGCCTCTCTTACATATAATTCCTGCATCAGCTTCTGATACTGTTCCACTGCCGGTCCTAAGATTGCATGAAGCAATGCTTCCTTATTGGCAAAGGAAAAGTAAAAGGCTCCGGTGGTCACATTTGCCCGCTTGCAGATGTCCCTAAGACACGCCTGCGTATAACCCTTTTCTAAAAATTCTGCTTTTCCTGCTTTGATGAAACGTAATCTTGTCTGTTCTCTATTTCTTTCATTCTCACCCATAACACTCGTTATGTTAGTATAGACTAACCATTTTGTCAAGCTTCATCATTTAACATTTCTTCTAAGGTATGCCAGCCTAATACGGCACATTTTACCCGGGCAGGCATATGGGAAATATCCTTTAATGCCGAAGCTTCTTCCAGCTCGTCGATTTCTTCATCCGAAGCTTCTCCTTTTATCATTTTTAAGAATAATTCTCCTAAATGCAGTGCTTCCTCTTTCTTCTTTCCGACAATCATGCCCAGCATAATATCGGCAGATGCCTGGGAAATAGCACAGCCATCTCCTACAAATGCACCATCTACGATTTCATCGCCATCTAATTTTAATTTTAAAAAGATATCATCTCCGCAGTTTGGATTCACGCCCTCTAATACCAGGTCGGCATCTGGAAGGTCATGCTTGAACTCCGGGTGAATATTGTGTTCGGTAAGAATTTCATTGTAAAAACTTCTACTCTCCATATCCCATTCTCCTTCTGACTCCTGCTACGCTTTTCACCAGCGCATCGACTTCTTCTTCTGTATTGTAGAACATCAGGCTTGCTCTTGTAGCGGAGCGGACGCCCAGATACTCTAACAATGGCTGTGCACAATGATGTCCTGCACGGACAGCCACACCGTCGGATTCCAATACGGCACTGACATCATGCGGATGCACGTCTTCAATGGTAAATGTCAGGATTCCGGTATGTTCTTCTGCCAGTTCAGAGCCTAGCACATGAACCTTTGGAATTGCTTTCAGTCCTTCCAAGGCTCTTTTCGTAAGTGTAAGTTCCCGCTCCTGCATGGTTTCAAAACCGATTTTGTTAATATAATCAATGGCGGCAGCCAGTCCCAATGCGCCTGCTGCATTGACGGTTCCTGCCTCAAACTTGTGCGGAAGCTCTGCATATTTTGCACCGTCTCTTGTTACAGAATCTATCATTTCTCCTCCGGTAAGGATGGCGGCATTGCCTTTAAAAGTTTTTTCTTTCCATATAAGACACCAATTCCCATCGGTCCCATTAACTTGTGACCGGAAAATGCCAGGAAATCCACATCCAGCTTCTGCACATCAATCGGCATATGCGGGGAACTCTGGGCTGCATCCAACACGACTACTGCATTGCTCTTTCTTGCTCTTCGCACAATTTCCTCTACCGGTGTTGGACGTCCCAGCACATTGGACACCTGTGTGATTGCCACCAGTCTTGTTTTATCGGAGAAAGCTTCGTCTAGCTTTGCTTCGCTTAAACTACCGTCCTTTTCACATTCCAGATAAATAAGCTTTGCGCCGGTCTGTCTTGCCACCATCTGCCACGGCAGCATATTGCTGTGATGTTCCATAATGGAAACCACAATTTCGTCCTCCGGGCAAAGGTTATTTAAGCCATAGCTGTACGCTACTAAATTCAGGCTCTCTGTGGTATTTCTGGTAAATATAATTTCTGTCTCAGAGGCAGCATGGATAAACTGCTGAACTGTTTTTCTCGCTGCCTCATAGGCATCGGTTGCTTCCAGACTCAAAGGATAGAATCCACGCAGCGGATTGGCATTATGTTTTTCATAAAATTCCTTTTCCGCTTCAATGACGCATGCCGGCTTCTGTGCGGTTGCTGCATTGTCAAGATAGATAACATCCCGGTCTTTAAAAAGAGGAAAATCCTTCTTAAAATCGTACATTCTAAATCACCTCTTCCAGCGCTTCCTTCGCAATTTTTTCTGCTGCTTCATCCTTCATCAAATCACAGATATGCTCCAATTTTGCACCTGTCACAATACGTTCTGCAGCTTCTTTATCAATACCTCTTGCTCCAAAATAGAACATGGTATCTTCATCTAATTCTCCAATGGTTGCTCCGTGATTTCCCTTTACGTCTTCCTGTGCACATAAAATCAGCGGAATGGTCTTATTTTCCACATCATCACCCAGCAGAAGTACGCTTTCCTCTTCCTGTCCTTCTGCGCCGGAGGAACCACGTTTAAAATCAATAGTTCCGCGGAAAACCTTATGTGCCTGTCCGCGAAGAGCTCCGTCAGAATTAATATAGCTCATGGTTTTCTCGCCAAAATGATTAGCTACCATATTATAGTCTAAAATCTGCTGTGCCTGACCAAGATATCCGGTCTCTGTAGCAAAATTGCTTTCTTTTCCATTCAAATCCATGCGGCATCCGGAATAGAGATTCCCTTTTCCAAGGAATAACTGGATATATTCCACCTTTGCTCCCTCGCCAATTAAATTGCCGCCTATATCACTTAATAAAGCCTCATGCTCCTGCGGCATCTGAACCTGAACTAATCTTACAGATGCACCGCTTTCGACTTTCATTCTGACACGGACTGCCAGAGATGCTTCTGCAGTGCTGTCTTCCTCTTTTGTGACATCCGGAGCCACACGGCTGTCCATCACAACAGTAAGTGTACTGTTTTCTTTTGCAACTATCTCTACACAGCCTGCCGTATGTGCATCTTTTTTACCGGAAACGTGCAGTCTTACGGTTTTATCCTGTCCTGCATTATCTGCAAGAATCTGATATTTTGCAGTATTTTCTGTTGCAAAGATTGCATCTGCTTCTCTTCCGGCACCGGTTTCAATGTCCGAAAGCTGCTCTGTTTCAGCAGCTACTACATCTCCCTCTGTTGCAATCTCACAAGGTTCTATCTTATTGCTCCATTTTATCGGAGTTTCATTTACCTTCAGCCAGTTCCAGGTAGGAGAAGGCAATTCATTGATTTTCATACTTACATTTTGTTCCATGCTCTTTCCACATCCCTTCTGCTATCCTATGCTGCCCTTCATCTCAAGGCGAATCAAATTGTTCATTTCCAATGCGTACTCTAAAGGCAGTTCCTTGGAAACATTATCCGCAAATCCGCTGACGATGCAGGCTCTTGCGTCCTCTTCACTCATGCCTCTTGACATCAGATAGAAAATTGCTTCATCACTGATGCTTCCAATCTGGGCTTCATGTCCCACATTGGCATCCTTGGTACGGATGTCCATTGCCGGAATGGTATCGGAACGGGACTCAGAATCTAACATCAGAGACTGACAGGATACTGCTGACTTCGTGCCTTTCGCTTCCTTCGTTACCACAACGGAACTACGGAAAGTACTGATACCACCATCCTTGGAAATGGAACGGGTATTCATATAGGAGCTGGTGTCCGGTGCGCAGTGTACCACTTTGGCTCCGGTATCAAGGTTCTGTCCTTTTCCTGCAAAAGTTACACCGGTAAATTCCATGCGGGCACCCTTTCCTTTTAAGACACTCATCGGATACAGATAAGATACATGGGAACCGAAGGAACCGGATACCCATTCAATGGTTCCGCCCTCTTCTACCAGTGCCCGCTTGGTATTTAAGTTATACATATTCTTTGACCAGTTCTCGATGGTGGAATAACGAAGTTTTGCATTCTTGCCAACATACAATTCCACGCATCCTGCATGCAGATTGGCCACATTATATTTTGGTGCAGAACATCCTTCGATGAAATGAAGAGATGCTCCCTCATCTACGATAATCAATGTGTGTTCAAACTGTCCGGCACCTTTTGCATTCAGTCTGAAATAGGACTGCAGCGGAATCTCTACGTCCACACTCTTTGGCACATAAACGAAAGAACCACCGGACCAGACTGCACCGTGCAATGCTGCAAATTTGTGGTCATTTGGTTTTACCAGCTTCATAAAGTGCTTCTGTATCATATCTGCATATTCGCCATGCATTGCACTTTCCAAATCCGTATAAATAACGCCCTGTGCGGCAACTTCTTCTCTTACATTATGATAAACCAGTTCGGAATCATACTGTGCGCCAACACCTGCCAGTGACTTTCTTTCTGCCTGTGGGATTCCAAGACGTTCAAAGGTATCTTTAATGTCCTTTGGCACCTCAGACCATTTTCCCTTCATCCTTGTGTTTGGGCGGACATAGGTTACGATATGGTCCATATCCAGTCCTTCAATCGATGGTCCCCAGTCTGGCACTTCCATTTCATTGTAAATCTGTAAAGACTGTAAACGGAAATTCTGCATCCAGACGGGGTCATTTTTCTCTTTTGATATCTGCTCTACGATTTCAGGAGTAAGACCTTCTTTCAGCTTATAAGCATCCTTCTCATCGTCCCGGATATCATATATGCTTCTGTCGATATCTTCTACATAGCTTTTCTCTTCCATTCCTTACACTCCTTACACTCCTTACTCGTATTTTGCAAAACCATTCTCGTTTACTTCATTAATCAGGGATGCATCTGCGGTCTTAACAATGTGTCCTTCCACCATGATGTGTGTGAAATCTACGTGTAATGCCTCTAAAATCTTGGTGCTGTGTGTAATAATCAAAAGGCTTCCCTTACTGCTCTTCTGGTATTCTTCGATTCCCTTTGATACGGTTCTTACTGCATCTACATCCAGTCCGGAATCGGTTTCATCCAGAATCGCAAGCTCCGGCTTTAACATCAACATCTGTAAAATTTCAGCTTTCTTTTTTTCGCCGCCGGAAAATCCTACATTCAAATCACGTTCTGCATAAGACGGATCCATCTGTAAAAGTTTCATTTTCTCTGCCAGTTCTTTCTTAAAATCATAGAAACGGACTCTCTTTCCAGTCTTCTGTTCCAATGCACTACGGATAAAGGAACTTAAGGTAACGCCCGGTACTTCCAGTGGGTTCTGGAAAGATAAGAACATGCCGCTCTTTGCGCGTTCATTCACCGGCTCTCCGGTAATATTTTTTCCCCGGAAAAAGATCTCTCCGCTCTCTACCTGATAACGTGGATTACCAACCAGTGTATAACCCAGTGTAGATTTACCGGTTCCGTTTGGTCCCATCAGTACGTGTGTCTCATGTCTTCCTATTTCAAGATTTACGTCATGTAAAATATGTTTTTCTTCTACACTGACGTTCAGATTTTTAACCTCTAAAAGTAATTCTTTGCTCATTTTTCTTCCTCCTGCATCTATTGTTTCTTCTTCGCTGCTTTCTTCTCCGCTTCCTGCTTCGACTGCAGAACATCCGCCAGCGTCATTTCATCAAAATATTTATCTATCAAATCTGCCAGTCCCTTCCAGATTGGAAGTGTACAGCAGGAATCTGATTTCTCACATGGCTCCTGGTCTTCTCTCAAGCAGGATACCGGTGCAAGCGTTCCTTCTGTCAGCCGCAGGATATCACCAACCCTGTATTCTTCCGGTTTCCGCTTCAGACGATAACCGCCCTTCTTGCCGCTGACACCTTCTATCATATGTCCCTTGGAAAGAATGGCCGAAATACTCTCTAAATATTTCTGGGAAATATTCAGTTTCTCGGCAATTCCTTTTAACGGAATATATTCTTCCGCATCATGCTCCGCCAGCTCGACCATAACCTTTAATGCATACCTTCCTTTAGTTGAAATCATGCTCTGCATTCCTCCTTTTCTGGTTCATTCGCATCATATACCCATTCGCCTACTATGTCAATGGGTGAATCAGTTTTCGTTTGTTCTTTTCGGGGAACAAAAAAACGCCACCAAATGCATTTCACCGGTAAATACTACCAATGTCATAATGCATTTCGTGACGTTTCTTATTTCTTATGAAAATATTCTATTTTCCGAAAAGCTTATTTATTGTAATTTACAATTTTTCCGAAGTCAGCCTTTAAGGAAGCTCCTCCTACCAGACCACCATCGATATCAGCTTTTGCGAACAGCTCTGCTGCATTTCCTGCATTTACAGATCCGCCGTACTGGATACGGATAGACTCAGCTGTTGCTTCATCATATACTTCACGGATGCATGCACGGATTGCGCCACAAACTTCTTCTGCCTGATCAGAAGTAGCTGTTTCACCAGTTCCGATTGCCCAGATTGGCTCGTATGCAATAACTGCTGTTGCAGCCTGCTCTGCTGTTACGTTCTGGAATGCAATCTTAATCTGCATACGGATCCAGTCAAGGTAGATACCCTGTTTTCTCTGTGTTAAAGTCTCTCCACAGCAGATGATTGGTGTAATACCATGTTCGAAAGCTTTTAATACTTTCTTATTTACAGTTTCATCTGTCTCTGCGAAGTACTCTCTTCTCTCAGAATGTCCTAATACAACGTATTTTACGCCAGCATCTGTAAGCATTGCCGGAGAGATTTCTCCTGTGTATGCTCCGCTCTCTTCAAAATACATGTTCTCTGCACCGATGCAGATGTTAGAACCTTTTGCTGCTTCCATTGCTGGAATAATATCAATTGCTGGTACGCAGAATACTACATCTACGTCTTCATTTGCTACTAATGGTTTTAATTCATTTACCAGTGCAACTGCCTCGCTAGGAGTTTTATTCATTTTCCAGTTGCCGGCAATAATTTTCTTTCTTGCCATTTTAAAATGTCCTTCTTTCTTAAATATATAAGCTTTTGCCTGCATACAGGCATGTGCTTTGATTACTTATTTATCGTTTGCTGCTGCAACGCCTGGAAGCTCTTTACCCTCTAAGAACTCTAAGGATGCTCCACCACCTGTTGAGATGTGGCTCATCTTGTCACCGAATCCAAGCTGGTTAACTGCTGCTGCAGAATCTCCACCACCGATGATGGTTGTTGCATCTGTATCTGCTAAAGCTTTTGCTACAGCGATAGTACCTGCTGCAAGAGTTGGGTTCTCGAATACACCCATAGGTCCGTTCCAAACAACAGTCTTAGCAGTCTTAACAGCATCTGCGAAAAGTGTCTGTGTCTTAGGTCCGATATCACAGCCTTCTCTGTCTGCCGGCATCTTGTCTGCATCATAAGTTTCTACTTCAACTGGAGCATCGATAGGATTTGGGAAATCTTTGATCGTTACAGCATCTACCGGAAGAAGAAGTTTCTTTCCAAGTTTCTCTGCCTTTGCCATCATTTCTTTACAATAATCGATCTTAGTATCATCTACTAAAGAGATTCCGATTTCATATCCTTTTGCTTTTAAGAATGTGTAAGCCATACCACCACCGATGATTAAGGTATCACATTTCTCAAGTAAGTTGTTGATTACATTTAATTTATCAGCAACTTTTGCACCACCAAGAATTGCAACGAATGGTCTTACCGGATTCTCTACTGCATTTCCAAGGAAGTCGATTTCTTTCTGCATTAAGTATCCAACTACTGCAGTGTCAACTAACTGTGCAACACCTACGTTAGAACAATGTGCTCTGTGAGCTGTTCCGAATGCATCATTTACAAATACATCACAGATAGAAGCAAGGTCTTTAGAGAAAGCTTCTCCGTTCTTTGTCTCTTCTGGTCTGAAACGTGTATTCTCAAGCAAGATAACATCGCCATCGTTCATAGCTGCTACTGCTGCTCTTACGTTCTCACCAACAACTTCAGGGTCAACAACGAATTTAACTTCCTGTCCTAATAACTCTGTAAGTCTTGCTGCTACTGGTGCAAGAGTTTTGGTCTGTTTATCTTCTTCTGTTTTTACTTTTCCTAAATGGGAGCAAAGGATAACCTTTCCACCATCAGCGATTAATTTCTTGATTGTAGGAAGTGCTGCAACCAGACGGTTCTCGTCTGTAATCTTTCCTTCTTTTAATGGTACGTTGAAATCACATCTGCAAAGAACGCGAAGTCCTTTTACATTAATATCATCTATAGATTTTTTATTTAATGACATATTAAGTAGTCTCCTTTAAATTTTATTTCTAATAGCAAGAAAGAGCCCGGTCCCAAAAGACCGGACCCTTTTCCTGAGTCTTATCTGCACTCTGGCAGCCTGTCGCTTAAAAAAGTAGTCTACCGTGCAGTGATTGTTCGTTAAACTACGGGAAACACGCTTTGCGGGTTTCTCTCGTAAATTATGCTAACTCGCTGAAGTATTTGATTGTACGAACCATCTGAGATGTGTAGCTGTTCTCGTTATCATACCAAGAAACAACCTGTACTTCGTACAGATCATCAGATACCTGGTTAACCATGGTCTGTGTTGCATCGAACAGAGAACCGAATCTCATTCCAACGATATCAGAAGATACGATTTCGTCTTCATTGTATCCGAAGGACTCGTTAGCTGCTGCTTTCATAGCTGCATTGATATCTTCTTTTGTAACGCCAGCTTTCTTAACAACTGCTGTTAAGATTGTTGTAGATCCTGTAGGGGTTGGAACACGCTGAGCAGATCCGATTAATTTTCCGTTCAGTTCTGGGATAACAAGTCCGATAGCTTTTGCTGCACCAGTGCTGTTTGGAACGATGTTAACTGCTGCTGCACGAGATCTTCTTAAATCACCTTTTCTCTGTGGTCCATCAAGAGTCATCTGATCACCTGTGTAAGCATGGATTGTTACCATGATACCAGACTGGATTGGAGCATATTTATTTAATGCATCAGCCATAGGAGCTAAGCAGTTTGTTGTACAAGAAGCTGCTGAAATGATTGTATCAGATGCTTTTAATGTCTCATGGTTTGTGTTGTATACGATTGTAGGAAGGTCATTACCTGCTGGAGCAGAAATAACAACTTTACGAGCACCTGCATTGATGTGTGCCTGTGCTTTCTCTTTGCTTGTATAGAAACCTGAACACTCTAATACAACGTCAACTTTTAATTCACCCCATGGGCAGTTGTTTGCATCTGGGAATGCATAGATTTTGATTTCTTTTCCACATACGATGATAGAATCATCTGTGCAGGATACTTCATCAGCATGCTCATATTTACCCTGAGAAGAATCATATTTTAACAAGTGTGCTAACATTTTAGGGCTTGTTAAATCGTTGATTGCTACTACTTCGTATCCTTCAGCACCAAACATCTGTCTGAATGCCAGACGACCAATACGGCCGAATCCATTAATTGCTACTCTTACTGCCATTATTAATTCCTCCTAGAAATTTAATATAAAATATCTTTATTTGGGATTGTACCCAATCTGGTATTATTCTAACCAATTTTTGTCGAAAGTTCAAGTAGTTCCCATCACTTTGTTAATTTTTTCACTATTTTTATTTCTTCTTTCTCATTTTCAAACAAATGTTACAATAGCTTTTCCATTTTTCATACTGTCTTTTGACAGATTGTCAAATTTCTATTATAGTATTCTGTGTATTATATACAAAGATTTTACTATACTTGTGAAAATGTAACATTTTTCTTAGTAGAAATGTGTAAACACCGGGTAAGGTTTGTGCAATATGTAGGCGAAAGGAATGGGAAAGCTTCTTCCCGAAAACACTGGAACAGTTATGATGTGAGAATCCGCAGCACTTTACGGGCAGTATTTTTCTTGAAATTAGGCTGTCTTTCCGGCTGCTTTGACCGGATACTGCTTTTGTCTGCCAGCAGCGGATACCACACTTTGTCTGAAGGGACTCTAAGAATTCCTGCAAAGATATTTGATTTGCGGCAACCGGCACAAATTCATATCCATATTCAGATTGTGCCTCGCTGGTACATCCATGTACCAGCGTTGCCGGGTTGCAAAGGGAATTCTAAGAGTCCCTAACAGACGCTGTTCACGGTATCCGCACGCTGGCAGACAAAATGCAGTATACTGTCAAACATTGGAAAGACTGCTTATTATAAAAGAAAGAAAAATACTGCAGGTTGAAGTGCCGGCTTCTTACATAAAAGCGTTCCGGTGCTTTTGGGAAGAAGCTTTCTCATCCAGTTCCCCACCTGCACAACCTTACCCGCCATACACCCCACAGAAAGGAGTACACTATGCTTTGGGACACACATATGCACACTGCTTTTTCTACCGACAGTGAGGCCTCACCGGAATCCATGATTGAAGCATCTATTGAACTGGGACTTGGCGGAATCTGCATTACCGACCATATGGATTATGATTATCCAAAAGAACATCCGGAGGATGAACCGGAATTTATCTTAGACACTCCGGTCTACTTCCCAACTATCCAGAAGCTGGGACAGCAATACAAAGATAAAATAAAAGTGCTGACCGGCATTGAGCTTGGATTGCAGCCTCATCTTGCAGCGAAACATCAGGAACTGATAAGCCGGTATGACTTTGATTTTGTCATCGGCTCTTCCCATGTAATCCACGGCAAAGACCCTTACTACTCCCGCTTTTTTGAAGGAAAAACCGAACAGCAGGCTTATCTGGAATATTTTGAATCTATCCTGGAAAATCTTGCGGTATTTGATAATTTTGATGTATATGGACATATCGATTATGTGGTACGCTACGGTCCAAACCGGAACCTTAAATATTCTTATCAGAAATATGCCGATGTCATTGATGCGATTTTAGAAAAGCTCATTGATATGGGAAAAGGAATTGAAATCAATACCGGTGGTTTCAAATATGGTCTGGGACATCCGAATCCAACAGAAGATATTATAAAACGTTATCACGAACTAGGCGGTGAAATCATTACCATCGGTGCCGATGCCCACAAACCGGAGCATGTTGCATTTGATTTTGCAAAAGTACCGGATATTTTAAAGGCCGCAGGCTTTCAGTATTTTACTGTATTCGAAAAGAGAAAACCGGCTTTTCTTCCGTTGTAAACTATGGGAATCACGCTTTACGAATTTCTCTTCTTATTGCGGTGTTCACCAAATCTGTATGCAGGCACGCGATTTTTCCTGTGTATGCAAAAGTAACGGCGCGGTTCGTCAACTGCGGAAACAACATAAATACAGTAAAGGGCACTTATCATGTCTCCTAAGTTGACGAACCACGCCGCCTTTTCTATCATAAGAAAATTGTTTTTACTTCAAATCCTACCCCAGCAGATGCAGCCGTTCGAATGCATGATACAGTCCGTCTTCATCAATCTTATCTGTAACCATATCCGCATACTGTTTTACTACCGGAATCGCATTTCCCATTGCCACTCCTGTTCCTGCAAATTGCAGCATTTCCACATCATTTGGTCCATCACCAAAAGCAATGGTATCTTCCCTGCCTATCTTTAACTCATCCATAAGCCGCTGCATTCCGGTTGCCTTGTTGACTCCCATCTTCGTCATTTCACCGGACATCTGACGATCCTTGCCAAAGCTTGCTCCGGTTATCTTGATATAATTTCCGACTTCCTTCTGCATCACATCCACCGGAATATCGGCATCAAAATACATTCCACTTTCAAGAGCCGGCATCTGTTCCGGATGTTCAACAAGCGTCAATCCGTTTAGAGCACCGTCAATATCAAGTCCAAGCCGCATACAGCGTTCTCTCATTTTCTTTGCATTCTCTTCATCCACATAACGTCCGTTGATTCCCTGCAGCATAAAGCATGCACCGTGCTCCTTCAGCACCTCTACCATATCCTGCACCTTATCATTTGCCAGAACGCTATGGTAAATCACCTTATCATTTGCAGACACATAAGCACCTGCCGAAGCCACAATGGCATCAAATCCAAACTCTAAAAGCCATGGATACACATTCGTTACAGTTCTTCCGGTACATAACGAAATCAGATGTCCCCGCTTTCTGGCCATGCTTAATGCTTCCCTGGCAGATTCCGGCATGTGCATGGTGAAATCCACCAGGGTTCCGTCTACATCCAAAAAAATCAGTTTACGGCTCATTATTCTGCGTCCCGAATCGCTTTTCGAACCGGAAGAACACAGCCAGGAGAAACAGATAATTCATCTACCCCCATCTCTAAGAAACGCTGGGTCAGAGTTGTATCTGCCCCAAGTTCTCCACATATTCCTGCCCAGATGCCTGCCTTGTGTGCATTTTCCACGGTCATCTGAATCAGCCGGAGCACTGCTTCATGATGCGGATTATAGAAGCTGTCAAGCTTTGCATTCTGACGGTCAATTGCCAGTGTATACTGGGTCAGGTCGTTGGTTCCGATACTGAAGAAATCAACCTCTTTTGCCAGTTCATCACTCATTACTGCTGCTGCAGGAGTTTCAATCATGATACCCTGCTCCACATTTCCAAAAGGAATCCCTTCCTTTGTAAGTTCTTCTTTCACTTCTTCTGAAATTGCTTTAATCTTACGCACTTCATCTACCGAAATAATCATCGGATACATAATTGCAATATTTCCGTAATTGCTTGCGCGGAATAAAGCACGGAGCTGGGTCTTAAAAATTTCCGGCCGGGTCAGGCAGATCCGGATGGCACGATATCCCATTGCCGGATTGTCTTCTTTGTCGAGGTTAAAGTAGTCCACCTGCTTATCGGCTCCGATATCCAGGGTACGGATAATAACCTTCTTTCCTGCCATGGTCTCTGCGACCTGCTTATAAGCTGCAAACTGTTCTTCTTCTGTTGGAAAGGTATCTTTTTCAAGATAAAGAAATTCACTACGGAAAAGTCCGATTCCACCGGCATCATTTTTAAGTACTGCCGCTAAGTCAGAGACATTTCCGATGTTGGCATACAGATTGATTTTCTGACCACTCTTTGTCACATTTTCTTTTCCCTTTAAAGTCAGCAGTAATTCCTTCTGTTTTGCATCCTCTTCTGCTTTTTTCTTATATTCTGCCAAAGTTGCTTCATCCGGTTCAATGATAAGAGTTCCGGTATAGCCATCCACAATTGCCTGTTTTCCGTTCCACTCTTCCTTGATTTCCACACCAATCAGTGCCGGGATGCCCATAGTTCTTGCTAAAATTGCAGTATGGGAATTCGTAGAGCCAAGCTGTGTTACAAATGCCAGCAGCTTACTTTTATCCATCTGTACGGTTTCACTCGGAGCTAAATCCTTTGCTACGATAATAACCGGCTCATCCCCAAGGTCGCTTCCCATATCATTTCCACATAATACATTGATGACACGCTCAGAAATATCCTTCATATCAATGGAACGGGCTTTGAAATACTCGTCATCCATATTTGCAAATACTTCTGCAAAGTTATCTCCGGTAACACCTACCGCATACTCTGCATTTACGCTCTGACTCTCAATAAGATTGTGAACGGAATCATTATAATCTCCATCCTCTAACATCATGGCATGCACATCAAAAATCTGTGCATTTACTTCACCCACTTCTTTTAATGCTTTCTTGTAAAGCTTGTGGAGCTGTTCAATTGCAGTCTGCTTTGCTGCTTCATAGCGGGCAATCTCTGCTGCCGGGTCTTCTATTCTCTTTCTTACCACCTGATTTTCAGCTTTTAAAAGGAGTTTTACCTTTCCGATTGCAATACCGCTGAATACCTTTTTTCCATTAAACTTTTCCATAGTCCATACCTTCTTTCTTTTATAAGTTTTCTCCATTTGAAGCAATTACTTCTTTATACCAGTCGAAGGATTTTTTCTTTCTTCTTGCAAGAGTTCCGGTTCCATCATCATATTTTTCTACATAGATGAAGCCATATCTCTTTGCCATTTCTCCGGTGGATGCACTTACTAAATCAATGCATCCCCATGGTGTATATCCCATCAGGTCAACGCCATCTTTTACCGCTTCTTTCATCTCTTTGATATGATCCCGCAGATAGTCGATACGGTAATCATCCTGAATGCTTCCATCTTCTTCTAATTTGTCATAAGCGCCAAGGCCATTTTCTACTACCATAACCGGAATCTGATAACGGTCATAAATTTCATTTAAGGAATAATGTAAGCCCTGTGGGTCAATCTGCCAGCCCCAGTCACTTGCCTTAAGATATGGATTCTTAAGACCGGCAATCAGGTTTCCATCCGTCTGCTCGCCATTTGGATCTTTTGATACACAACTGCTCATATAATAGCTGAGGGTATAGAAATCCACACAGCCTTCCCGCAGAATTTCTTCATCGCCCGGTTCCATTTTAACATGAATATTATTTTCTTCAAAATACCGCTCCATATACGCCGGATATTCTCCTCTTACCTGCACATCGGAACAGAACCAGTTCATAATCCGCATTTCCTTCTGTGTTGCTAACACATCCTCCGGATTGCAGGTAAATGGATACTTGGTCATAAAGACATTCATATCACCGATAAGATATTCCGGATATTTTTCATGTGCTAATTTTACTGCTTTTGCGCTGGCAACAAACTGATGATGTAATGCCTGGAAACGAACCTTCGGGTCATCCGGAATCTCAGTAATTTTTCCCTCATAGCCTTTTACGGTTCCAAGGGAAAGCAGGTTGCCAAGCGGTGTGGTTCCACCATTGATTTCATTGAAGGTCAGCCAGTATTTTACTTTGCCCTGATATCTTTCGAAAATTGCCTTGCAGTAATTCAAAAAATAATCAATACATTCTCTGGCTTCCCAGCCATTGTATTTTTCAATCAGTGCATATGGCATTTCATAATGGGAAATGGTTACCAGCGGCTCAATGCCATATTTTAAACACTCATCAAATACTTTATCGTAGAATGCCAGTCCTGCTTCGTTTGGTTCATTCTCCATTCCGGTCGGGAAAATTCTTGTCCATGCAATGGATAAACGGAATACTTTAAATCCCATTTCTGCAAATAATGCAATATCCTCTTTGTAATGATGATAGAAATCAATTGCTTCGTGGCTCGGATAGAGATATTCCGGATGAATGGTTCTTGTTACCTTTTTCGGCTCGGTATGGGAACCATTCGTACACATATCAGAAACAGATGCTCCTTTTCCATCTACATCCCATGCTCCCTCAAACTGATTGGCTGCGGTTGCACCGCCCCAGAGAAAATCTTTACGAAATGTCTTCATTGCTTTTTCCTCCTGCTTCTTTTTATTTTTATTTGTGAAAATTTATAATTTCTGTTTTTATATTTTTCTTTTCTCATTCTGCCCTGCAATAAGGCTTCTGATTTTGTTGGATAGAGCACGAGCCCTTTATCAGAGCCCGCACCCTTAGGTATAAAAAACTATGGAAAACTAATTTATAAAACGGTAATCAATGCGTCCAACGCTGCAACTTTCTTTGCATCTGTCGGAACTACATCTGCGTAATCTGCTGTGTTGCTGATGATAACCGGAGTCAGAACGGAATATCCTGCTCCTGTAATCTTTGCAATATCAAATTCCAATAAAAGGTCACCTTTCTTTACTTTGGCTCCCTGTGCTACCTTCGGTGTAAATCCTTCTCCATCTAATTTCACGGTATCCATGCCCACATGAATCAGGATTTCTGCTCCGCCATCGGATACTATTCCAATGGCATGACCGGTTGGGAAGAAGGTTACTACTTCGCCATCACATGGTGCATATAATTTGCCTTCGGACGGGAGAATAGCAACACCCTGACCTAATGCTCCGCTTGAAAATGCTTCATCTTCTACTTCTTCCAAGGCTTTTACTTCTCCGGTAAGAGGAGATGCAATTACCTGGTTTGCTGCGGTTTTTGTGCCTTTCTTTTCTATTTTTGCTTCATCATTCTGTGGAGCATCATCATGATAGGTAATGTAAGTTGCTACGAATGCAACTACCATAGCTACTGCCATACCGATTAATACCCAGATCAAACTGTAAACGCTCTTTGACTCACCATCGATGAATGCCGGAAGTCCGAAGAATCCAAGACCCCCCATCATATAAGTTTTAACTCCGGCAAATCCTATGATTCCACCACCAATAGCGGATGCAATACAGGAAATTACGAATGGTTTTTTCTTTGGAAGTGTAATACCATAAATACATGGCTCTGTTACACCAAAGAGTCCTGAGATAAACGCCGGTAATGCAATATTTCTAAGTTTCTTATCTTTTGTCTTTAATACAATTGCCAGTACAACCATGGACTGCGCAAAAGATGCTGCGAAATATGGAGAAAGGATGAAGTCATATCCTAAAGTTCCATAATTAATCATTGCCAGTGGAACAAGTCCCCAATGTAATCCGAAGATTACCAGTACCTGCCAGAATGCTCCGACTAAGATACCTGCTACAAGACCTCCTACAACCGGAAGGTTATAGATTGCTCCGAAAATAATACCGATAATGTTGCAAAGGAAAGTAGATACCGGTCCGATTACCAGATAGGTAAGTGGAACCATTACTGCCAAAGTTACAACCGGAACGATAAATGTTTTAATAACGTCCGGAATTACTTTCTTTAATCTCTTTTCCAGCCAGGCAGCACAAGCCACTGCAATAACAATTGGTACTACTGAAGAAGTATAACCACTGGATGGCATAATAACAGGAATTCCAAAAAAGGTTGTATAATAATTCATTTCAAAGGAAGTTCCTGCAAACAGGGAACCTATCAGTTCTCCTGAAGTCAGATTAACCAGTGCCGGATAGGTAAGTGATATACCAAGTGCCATTCCGATAAATTCATTCATCTTAAATTTCTTTGCTGCAGTATATCCTAAGATAATCGGCAGGAAATAGAAGAATCCGTCTCCAATGGAATACCAGAGCTGATATGCTCCGCTTGTGGTAACATCAATTCCTGACTGACTTGCGATAAAAGACCACAGCGCCAAAAGACCTTTGATAATACCTGCTGCACAAAGCACACCAAGGAATGGCTGGAATACACCGGAAATCAAATCAATGAGTCTTGCGCCAAGCCCCATCTTCTCTCTGCCGTCTTCTGCATCCTCGGAAACAGCTCCATTTCCGGCCAGATGTGCATGTTCACAAACCACATCATAGACATCCGGTACATGATTTCCGATTACTATCTGATACTGTCCGCCGGATTTCATTACTGTCACAATTCCTTCCGTTGCTTTTAATACTTCGGTGTTAGCCTTGGACTCGTCTTTTAATTTAAAACGAAGTCTGGTAACACAGTGCGCAAGGCTTATGATATTCTCCCTGCCGCCTACGTTCTGGATAATAATTCTTGCCAGTCCATCATACTTACTTGCCATAACAATCCCTCCATTTTTATTTTTTATAGCATGTTCATTTTTATCTAAAACACTCTTGTGTTTTATTCATTTTGTTAAAAACAACGAATGTGCCTTGGCACATTCTCGCGCCTGCGGCGGTCGCTTGCGACATCTACCTTATACGCCGCAGTGTGCATCCTCGCGGAGCGTTTTTTAATTTACAGGAAAGCAATTTCCTGTAAATTAAAAAAGCCCAAACAAATAAAACTCTTCCTATGAGTCTTATTCGTCTGGGTTTTGCCGTCTTAACGTAACAATCCCTTGCCGAAAGGGTATTTACTTATTCATACTGTGAATCACACGATGAATGTGTACTGCCAGATAGGAAATCTCTACATCCGAGACTTCATAATCAAGCTTCTTCTTCATGTAACTCTTTATCTTCTGTGCACATTCGTAGGAACGCGGGAAACGATCCGCAATCAACTGGTCAAATTCTTCATCATTACGTTCACTGTCTTCCCGACTGATTACCCGCTGTACAAAGAATCTTAAATGCGTTACAAAACGCTCATAGGACAGGCTCTTTTCATCCAATTCCACCTGAAAGGTATATCTGACTATATTGAGTATATCCTTTATCATTGCCGGCATGTTCCTGGACTGATTCATCTGACCGCCCATCTGTGCATTTACCAGATGCATCGCAATAAATCCAGCTTCATCCTCCGGCAGCTCCACGTCTAGTTCCTGTTTTACAATATCTAAGGCTTTCAATCCCACCTGAAATTCTGCATTGTAGAATTTCTTCATCTCCCAGGAAAGCTCATTCGCAACAACGATGCCCTGCTGCTTTCTCTCTATGGCGTATCCCAAGTGGTCTGTTAATGTCACATAAATATTTTTACTTAAATGATAACCTAATGTTTCTCTGGCATATGCGATAACCAGCTCGGCTGTCCGGATATATTCATACGGCATGTCCTTTACCACCTGCATGAACTGGCTGGTACTTTCGTCCGGAAGGGAGAATACTTTTTCTATCTTTGTCTCATCTATTTCTTCTCCGGCTTTCTTTCCGAAGCCTATGCCCTTTCCCATAACGATGATTTCTTTACCTTTATCGTCCTCGGAACTGATCACATTATTGTTAATTACTTTGATAATCTGCATTACGTTTCACCTGTTTATGATATAAAAAAAGCTGCATTACACTCTAAATAATCCGACCTAACAATTATCTTAAAGTGCAATCCAGTCTTGCCTATCTCTAGTAACAATCCGGTTTGCGTCCCTGCTTATTACATTACAAATGTACTATATTTTATCAGAAACGTCAAGTCCGGAATGTAAACTTCGTATATAATATATAATTTTATCATTTCATTTTTGTGCACAATTCACTATTTTCCTATAATGATTCCACCGCCTGCGACAAATTCCCCATCATAAAATACCACCGCCTGACCCGGTGTCACAGCACGGACCGGTTCTTCAAAATGACAGCGGATCCTGCCCTCTCCGATATTTTCCACGGTACACATGGCTCCTGCATGTCCATAACGGATTTTACCTAAGAGACGTCTGCCATCAAAATCGGTAAGTCCCATATAATTGACATGGTCTGCAACCAGCGTATCCGTAAATACATCCTCTGGCGAACCTACCACTACTTCATTGGTTTCCGGTCTTATTTCTGTTACAAAAATCCGTTTGCCATATGGTATATTCAAGCCACGGCGCTGTCCTACGGTATAGTGGGTAATTCCTTTGTGCCGTCCGATAATTTCACCGTCTTTTGTCACAAAGTTTCCCTCTCCCGGAACTGCATCTCCAACCTCACGGTCAATAAAACCTGCATAGTCATTATCCGGGATAAAGCAGATTTCCTGACTGTCTCTCTTATGAGCCACCGGAAGTCCCACCTCTTCTGCGATTTTGCGGATTTCATCTTTATGATAAGCACCTACCGGCATCAATGTATGGGATAACTGCTCCTGTGTCAGGTTATATAATGCATAGGTCTGATCCTTGGCTGCTGTTACAGATTTTGCCACTGCGAAACGTCCGTTGTCACATTTTGCAATTCTTGCATAATGTCCGGTTGCAATATAATCTGCTCCGATGCTTAAGCTTCTGGCAAGAAGTGACTCCCATTTCACATAACGGTTACAGGCAATGCATGGATTCGGCGTTCTTCCTGCCAAATATTCTGCCACAAAATAATCCATTACATACTGTTTAAATTCCTGTTTAAAGTTCATCACATAATATGGTATTTCCAACCGGTCAGCCACTCTTCTGGCATCATCCACGGCACTTAGGCCACAGCAGCCACCATTTTCCTGCTGCTGTGTCTCTTCCTCATCCTGCCAGATCTGCATGGTTACACCAATCACATCATAGCCCTGTTCCTTTAAAAGATATGCCGCAACGGAAGAATCCACTCCGCCGGACATTCCAACTACTACTTTTTCCTTCATATATTTAATCCTATCCTACAGGCAAATTTTTAGCTGCACTCACAGTTTACCCACACTGTCAGCATCCGTCAAGTGAATTTTACGGTTTCCTTCTGTCCCCTTAGGATTGTGACATTCTTTTTGATGCAGGCAGTCACATAATCAATCTGCTCTGCCGTAATTTTTTCATTTAAAGTAAGCCGCAATGCTCCCCTTGCAATTTCCGGCGGTACACCGATGGCTGTTAACACATGGGATGGCTCATGTTCTCCGGAAGAACACGCTGAACCTGCCGATGCACAGATTCCATCCATATCCAGCATAACCAAAAGATTCCCACCTTCTAACTCATCAAAACAAAAGTCCACATTATTCGGAAGGCGGTTGTTCCATTCCCCATTCAGCCTTACCTTCGGCACCTGCTTTAATACTGAATAAATCAAGTAATCCCGCATCCTTGTCTCGATTTCCATCCGCTCTTTTAAGCTTTCCATTGCCATGGCTGCCGCTTTTCCCATGCCTACAATTCCCGGCACATTCTCAGTTCCCGCCCGGACACCGCTTTCCTGGCCTCCTCCATGGATAAAAGGAGGTATCCTCTTTTTCTTTCGCACATATAAAAATCCGGTTCCCTTAGGTCCGTTGAATTTATGTGCGCTGGCACTCATCATATCAATATTCATTCTGTTGACATCAATGGGAATATGTCCATATGCCTGTACGGCATCCGTATGAAAACAGATTCCATATCTCCTGGCAAGCATACCGATTCCTGCTATAGGTTCTATGGTACCAATCTCATTATTTGCCATCATAACAGAAATCAATATGGTATCCGGCCGGATTGCCCGCCGTACCTGCTCCAAGGAAACCGTTCCCTTGTCATCTACCGGAAGATAAGTAATCTCATAACCATTCTGTTCCAGATATTCGCAGGTTCTTAATATTGCATGATGCTCTATTTTCGTGGTAATGATATGCCGACCACGCATAACCATACTTTCTGCGGTACATTTCAATGCCCAGTTATCAGATTCACTTCCTCCGGCTGTGAAATATATTTCCTCCGGCTGCGCCCCGATGCTCTGCGCAATGATCTGCCGGCTTTCTTCTATGGCATCATGACTTTTTTGCCCCAGATCATACAGGGCAGATGGGTTTCCATAACGACGCTCATAAAAGGGCAGCATTGCTTCGATTACTTCCGGTGCTGTCGGTGTTGTTGCTGCATTATCAAGATAAATCATTTTCTTCATGCTTCTTTCCCTCTGAGAATAGTTCTTTCTGCCTCTGATTTATCATATACTTTTGACAAATCTGGTTTTTCATGGAGGCTCCAATTGAAACCGTTGAAATCCATTTCAAATCCACTGATTACCGGTACTCTCCTGCTTACTGTGACCGGACTTTCCAGCAGAGTAATCGGTTTCTTCTATAGAATATTCCTCTCCCGCATAATTGGTGCAGAAGGTCTTGGAATTTATCAGCTTATTTTTCCGGTTTTTGCCCTCTGTATTGCCTTCAGTTCCTCAGGCATCCAGACCGCTGTCTCCCGCTTTGTTGCTGCAGCCGACCATAAAAATACCGGCATGAGTTACCTCTATGCCGGTCTGATTCTTTCTGTGGGAATTGCACTCTCACTTACTGTTATTCTGATTTCTTATTCTGATTTTATTGCCATTCATATTTTAGATGAAGTCCGTTGTGCTCCACTCCTTGTTATTCTTTCCTACTGCCTGATTCCTGCCAGTGTCCATGCCTGTATCAATGGTTATTATTATGGGAAGAAGAAAACTCTGGTGCCATCCGTAAGCCAGCTTATGGAGCAGGTTGTCCGGGTCTTAAGTGTCTATACACTTTATCTTATCTGCCTGGAAAAAAGTTATCCCATCACACCATCCATTGCTGTCTGGGGTGTTGTCTGCGGTGAACTGGCTTCTTCACTCTTTTCCGTAAGCTGCCTTCATTTCAAAAAGTGCAGCAGGCATATAAAAAGAATTTTTAAGGAACTTTCCCTCTTTGCGCTTCCCCTTACCACCAATCATGTAGCATATCACTTATTTTCCAGTATTGAAGCCATTCTGATTCCCATCTGCTTAAAAAAATATGGCTACAGCAATCAGGATGCCTTGAGCGTCTTCGGCATTTTTACCGGAATGGCAATGCCAATGATTCTTTTTCCCAATGTCCTTGTAAATTCTGTCTCGGTGCTGCTGATGCCTGCTATTTCAGAAGCCTATGCAAGAAGGATTTTCACTTAATCCGCCGTACTATAAAAAAAACAGTGTTTTATTGTCTGTTTCTTGGCTTTTCCTGTACCTTCGGTTTTCTTCTTACTGGAAAATGGATTGGACAATTCATTTTCCAGAACACATTAGCTGGCAGTTTCATACTCATATTAAGCTGGATCTGCCCTTTCCTCTATCTGTCCACCACCCTTACTTCCGTTCTTCACGGTCTAGGGAAACCGGGGCGTGCGTTCTACATTAATATGAGCGGCTGCACTTTACGCATTTTCTTTATCTATGCACTGATTCCAACATATGGCATCCGCTGCTACCTCTATGGCATGCTTGCAGGCGAACTGCTGACTACTTTTTTATCCTTTCTTGCACTCCTTCGGTTTGCCAGAAAAAAATTGCAAAAAAACAGTCTGCTTTAGTCTATTGATTTTAAGGATTCTGCCATGTTGATACGTTCTAATTTGCCTGTCATCATACAGTTTACAATCCATGCAAAGCCCATCGTCAGCAAAACACTAAAGAGATAACTTACTGCATTAATCTGTACATTAAAGGATACCATATCAATCTGTATCTCACCCATTACAAAACGATGGAACCATTTTCCTAAAATCAGTCCCAGTCCGCAGCCGATAGCAGTTAAGACCATATTCTCCCGAAACACATAAGATGCCGTTTCCTTTGGATAGAAGCCTAATACTTTAATGGTAGCTATCTCCCTCACCCGTTCCGTAATATTGATATTATTAAGATTATATAATACGATAAATGCCAGTGCTCCGGCACAGATAATAATGATAATGACAATATAATTCATACAGGACATCATCTGTGAAATCCGGCTTAACATATCGGAATTAACGGTTACTGCCGTCACACCATCTGCTTTCATCAGTGCCGCACTCACTTCATGAATATCTGACGCATCCGGCAGTCTCACATACACATTTTTAAATACCACATCCCCAATCTGTTTTTCATAGGATTCCGGTGCAATGTATACATAATTATAAATATGATTCTCACAGATTCCGGTGACTTTTAAGTGCATCTCATTGTTGTCACTGTCACGCAGCAGAATCGTATCGCCTTTTTTGACTGCATAGGTTTCTGCCACTTTCTTCGAAAGTACTGCTTCTCCTTCTTTTGGATAAGCAATCGGCTCCTGTTTCTTTGTATGAAGCGAAATAAAGTCTCCTACTTCATCCGGATTTTCCACTGCCACCATATGAATCGACTTAGTTCCTTTATCTGTCACCAGGTCAATGGTCTTTTCCATGGCATACATGCCTGCTGCATTTTCCTTTTCCAATACAGAATCTAAAGATTTAAGGTCAGCCTCTCCCGGCATCTTTCCATCTTTTAATGTAACTCCAATGTCGTAAAGCTGGATTTCTTCATACTGCTGGTCTGCCACTGCCACTACAGAATCTCTTACACCAAAGCCCATCACCAGCAATGCCGTACAGCCGCTGATTCCGATTACCATCATAAAGAAACGCTTCTTATAGCGAACAATATTTCTTACGGATACCTTCTGTAAGAATTTAAGTCTCTTCCAGATAAATGGTACATGCTCTAAGAATACACGTTTTCCGGCTTTTGGTGCTTTCGGCCGCATCAAATCTGCCGCCACTTCTTTTAACTCTTTATGGCAGGACAGCCAGGTCGTCCCAACGGAGCAAAGTACTGCAACGGTAAGTGAAACCAGTGCCAGTGGCAGGTCAGACACATAATAAATCCCACCCATTTTATAGACAATTCCATAGGCGGTTATGATGACTAACGGGAAGAAATGGATTCCCAGCACATAGCCGATTAACGTTCCGCTGATGGCTGCAGAGCCGGAATAGAAAAGATATTTTCCCATTATCTTTCCTTCACTAAAACCCAGTGCCTTTAATACTCCAATCTGTGTCCGCTGTTCTTCTACCATACGATTCATGGTCGTCATGCAGATTAACGCTGCCACCAGAAAGAAGAATACCGGAAATACATTGGCAATTCCTTTTACTACACCGGAATCATTTTTCAGGCACACATAACCCACATTGGTATTCCGGTCCAGTACATAAGTCTCCGGTTTCTCGATTTCATCTATCTTACTCTGTGCATCTGCTATCTGGTCATCCGCATCCTGCATCTGCTCATCAAATTCACTCTGCTTCTCCTGATACTGCAGTAAGCCGTCTGCCAGCTCTGTTTCTGCAGCCTCAAGCTGATCTTCTTTTTCTTCTATCTGTTCTTTTGCTGCCGCAAGCTGGTTCTCCCCATCCGTAAGCTCTGCCTTTGCAGCTGCCAGTGCATTTTTTCCATCTTCTATCTGCTGCTTTGCGGCTGCCAGATGGCTTTCCGCAGAAGAAAGCTGACCTGCGGCTGCTTCTAATTCCGCATTCTTTGCATTTAATTCTGCTTCTGCACCGGCAACCTCCGTTAAACCGGCTTCAATCTGTGCCAGCATCTCTTCATAGCCCGGAGTATTTTCCGTCAACTGTGCTTTTGCAGCCTCAAGGCTGTTTCTCTGATCTGTCACCTGCTGCTTTGCTGCCAAATAAACATTCAATCCCTGCTCATACTCTGCCTTTTTTGCTGCCAGTGCACTTTCCTGCCCGGAAATCTGCTGCGATGCGCTCTCTAATTCTGCCGCCTTAGAAGACAATGCATCCTTCCCGGACTGCAACTCCGATGCTTTAGCAGAAAGCTCGGTCTTTGCAGAAGCAATCTGATTTTTTCCATCGGAGATCTCTGTTTCTCCATCCGTAAGCTGCTGCTTTGCCGATTCTAATTCCGCTTCCGCTTCTGCCCGCTTTTCCTCTAACTCTTCCTTCTTCTCATCCAGTTCGTCCTGTGCGTCTTTTACAATCTCCTCATAGCGGATATCCGCCTGTTCCTTTGTATAGGTCTCCCAGTCCGCTTCCTTTGCTTCCATATAGGAATCATACTCATCGGAATAGATGTCATAATCTTCATCAAATTTAATATAGATTTCTGTGTCATAATCTACTGCAAATCCATCTTTTAATATATAGGCAAATCCGCTGATTCTGCCATTTCCAATGGATGTATTGCCACGTTCAAACTGGATATAGCACGGTGACTGTACCAGCCCGGTAATCGTATATTCTTTGTATGCAAATTTATCTAAATCATCTGTCGTATTATTTTCCGAAAGAACCAGCTTGCTTCCAATGGCATCTTCTGAAAAAAGTGCGGAATCTACCACACATTCATCAGCGGACTGCGGCATTTCTCCGGCAACCAGCTTCAGTTTATTGACCTTCTCTGTGATGGAATGCATCTTGATAACGCGCTCATTTTCTCCGGCATCCTTATAAAGAACCTCTGCCGATATGGCACCCTCCGCCGCCCGGACATCTTCTTTTTCTGCCAGTGCTTCTACATTTTCTTCTGTAAAGCCAAGTGTGGATACCAGACGATAATCATAGAATTGCAAATCCTTTAAATAGACATCCGCAGAATGCACCATGACCGACTGGGTAATCTTAAGGCCGGAAAAAAATGCAACACCCAGCGCAATAATGGCAAGGATAGCAAAATATCTTCCAAAGCTTTTCTTTATCTCACGAAATGTATTTCTCTTCATCATGGATTTCATATTTCAAACCCTTTCTTTTCCACATGGACTACCATTCAATCTCATCGACATCCACGATATGTTCATTTTTCTCTATCTTTTGAATGGTTCCGCTCTTTACGGTAATGACACGGTCTGCCATCGCAGTCAGTGCCTGATTATGTGTAATTACAATGACTGTTTTGCCCTGTTTTCTGCAGGTGTTCTGCAACAGTTTTAAAACGGCTTTTCCGGTATTGTAATCCAGTGCGCCTGTCGGTTCATCACAAAGCAGCATCTTCGGATTCTTCGCCAGTGCTCTTGCAATTGCCACTCTCTGCTGTTCTCCACCGGATAGCTGTGCCGGGAAATTGGCTTTCCGTTCACTTAAGCCCACCTCATCTAAAACTGTTGCTGCATCTAACGGTTCCTTGCAAATCTGTGCTGCAAGTTCAACATTTTCCAATGCTGTAAGATTCTGCACCAGATTATAAAACTGGAATACAAATCCCACATCATATCTCCGGTAACTGGTAAGCTGTCGCTTATTATATGCAGAGACTTCTTCTCCATCCAGATATACTTTTCCGGTGGTCAGGTAATCCATTCCTCCCAATATATTTAATATTGTTGTCTTTCCCGCTCCGGACGCTCCTACGATAACGCAGAATTCTCCCTTTTCTATTTCAAAATTCACATCATGTAATGCTTCTATCGTAACTTCTCCGGTTTTATATACTTTACTTACATTCTGAAAGGATACAAATGCCATTTGATAGCTTCCTCCTTTTATTCTGGTTATTCAGGTGATTGTGCAAACGGGATAGCGAACTTTGTTCCAATTATATTACGCTGATGCGCAGGGGATTATCTTCCGCTATGAAATGCCATGGTTCTAAAATACGTGTTTTCCTTGTTGTTATAAAAACCGTCTTTCCAATGTTTGTCAGAAGAGCTACACGGTTCGTCGAAATACAGATGCCTGATAAGGGCTGTTTAGGGACACTTGGAATTTCGTCTGGCAACAGGCAACGCTGGTGCACGGATGCACCAGCGAGGCACTACTGAACAAGGATGTGAATTTGTGCCGGTTGCCAGATGCGATTACATATAATATCGAAATTCCCAGTGTCCCTTGCAGGCATTATGTGGCATCTGCCTTCGACGGACAGTGCAGCTATTCCGCCAAAGCAACCGGAAAGACAGTTTACAAACAAGAAAAACACGCATTCTAAGAACGATCGGCATTTCATATCGAATAAAGATAATCCCTCTGTGCATCCCGTAATATTTTCAGGACAAAATCTATCCCCTTCACAATCACCTGTTACCTGCTTATTGTAATGGTAGCACAATCTTTTCACTTTTTGAAATTAAATTTTTCTAAAGTCAGGAAGTACGCTTTCCAAATTACACCTACAAAACCTGCCACCAGCATTTTCTTATGAATGCCTGACAACGAAAAAATCCACTTTCTTAGAATCACAGTCAGAATCTGCTATTCTAAAAAAGTGGATTATACATTCAAATATCCGAAAAATTTTTTCTTATAACAACGGAGCTATCACTGCATCAAACATACAATTTAAACTTTCTTCATATATCTCCTGATACGTGCGGTGAAAAGTCTCAGTAATTGCCATTGCCTGCTTTGGTACTTCTTCGTAAAGTCCAAATGCCGCCTCATATACTTCCGGATTCTTATCGTAAAATGCTTCTGTCATGGCATTTTCAAATTCAAATCGTGCGCCCTTGGAAAGATGCTCTTTAAAATCCTCTTTCCGTACATTTTTCACATAATCATCCTGAAATATATTTAATCCTTCTGCCTTGACTAATTCCTCTAAGCCTTCTTTTACATCTTCGTAAGTCATGGTCTTGAAATTCTCTACAAAGAATTTGTCAAAGGTCTCCTTATCCGGAAACTGCTTTGTTAAGCTCTCCATCTCTTTTTCCTCCTGTCTTATACCGCATGCAAAATCATGCGTTCCCGATATACCACTTCCATATGGTCTAATACTCTTCTCGCCCGCTGATACTGGTTATAATGTGTGCTGATAACGCAGACTTCCTTCGCCCCATTATAAGCAACTCTCTTATAAAATGGAACTCTCACCCAGTTCTGTGTAAATGGGATCTCATGGCTTACCAGTGTCCGCATCATCTGACTGCTGACTCTGGCATTGGTAGTTCTGCATAATTCCACATCCCGGTCAATATTTTTCCCCATGGTCTTCGGTTTGTTCTTCTTCATAATAATACCCTGTCTCCTTCTATTTGTCCATAATCTGAATCTCTACGGTCTTCCCCAGACAGCCTGCTACCTTCACTAGAAAATCCAGACTTGGATTATATCTTCCGCTCTCCAATCTGGAAATATTGGATTTCTTCGTGCCTGCCCGCTCTGCAAGCACTTCCTGGGTAATATGCTGTTCCTTGCGCACCGCCTTCAACTGACGCACCACATCCGAACGCGTCGACTGCTCCCTGCTCTTATTCTTCTCCATTTCTCACCTCAACAACTGTCTCTATGTTATCATATATGATAACTTATTGTCAACGAAAAAGAGCCTCAAAAAGGCTCTTTTTGAACTATTCTTCTATCTGACGCAGCACCTTGCGGAACTGGAAATAGAACAGTACAGACGTAAAGCTTACCGCCAGCACATCCGCTACCGGCTCTGCCATATAAACTGCCATTGCCTGATTGCCGGTAAAAATGTGCGGCATAATATAAATAAGCGGCAGTAATAATACGAATTTACGCATGACCGCTACAATAATGGAAGATACTGCTTTTCCCAGTGATGTAAATGCCATCTGACACGCCATCTGGATTCCGAATATCATAATTGCCATAAGATAAATCCGGAGTGCATTTCCCGTATATGCAATCAGTGCCTCATCCGAGGTAAACATGGCTGCAAATGCTCTTGGAAATGCCATCACCAATGCCCACAAAACAAAGGAAAATCCAACATCAATTTTCAATAATAAAAAATAGGCTTCTTTTACCCTGTCTGCTCTTTTGGCTCCATAATTATAGCTGATAATCGGCTGCGCTCCCTGACCCAATCCCTGTAACGGAAGTAGTGCAAACTGCATGACACTGGTTAATATGGTCATGGCTCCTACTGCCATATCTCCGCCATATCGTAATAACGAAGAATTAAAGCAGACTGAAATCACGCTCTCGCTTGCCTGCATAATAAACATTGCTGTTCCAAGTGCAATACTCGGCCAAATAATATTTGCCTGCAAAACCATATTTTTTCCTTTCAGGCGAAGATGCGTTTTCTTTCCGCATAAGAAAGCCAGCACCCAGATACAGGAACATGCCTGGGAAAGAACCGTTGCCAGCGCTGCTCCTTTTACACCCATTCCAAATCCAAAGATAAATACCGGATCCAGCACAATGTTAATCACTGCACCAATCAGTACCGACAGCATACTGGTTCTGGCAAATCCCTGCGCCGTAATAAATGCATTCATCCCCAGGGTCAACTGCACAAAAATCGTTCCTATAGCATAAATATTCATATAATCAGCAGCAAAAGAAATTGTATTTTCGCTGGCTCCAAATGCCAGAAGAAAGCCTCTGTTTCCAGCCAGCAGAAATGCAGTCAGTATCAGCGATACAATAATCTGGGTGCAAAAACAGTTCCCCAGCGTTTTTTCCGCCTTGTCCTTCTCTCCTTTTCCCATAAATATGGTTGCCCGTGGAGCACCACCATTGCTAATCAGTGCTGCAAACGCAGATACTACCATAATAAGCGGCATGCATACACCAACTCCGGTTAGTGCCATTGCACCATCCCCCGGAATATGGCCGATGTACATACGATCTACTATGTTATACATCATATTAATCAACTGGGCTGCAACGGTAGGCAATGCCAGTTTTAATAACAGCTTTCCTACCGGTTCTGTTTCTAAAAATGTTCTGTCATTGGTCTGTTCCATGTAATTCTCCTTACCTTCTACTCGCGTAACTACGGGAAACACGCTTAGCGAGTTTCTCGAGTTATCGCGGTGCTCGCCAAATCTGAACAGAAAAGAAGTTCGCCAAAGCGAGCTTGGCTCCTTCTTTTCTCCCAGATTTTTCTCGCTACTCGCGTAAAAAAAGAACCGACCAGTAGTCGATTCTTTTCCAAAATTTTAATGCGCTTGACGGCGCAAAAGCTGAACCTTTGCAACCGTCACCACTGACAGCGCCTTCCACCAGTTTGAGATCAACCTTGCAATTCTCTCCTGAGTAATTCATCACTAAAACCAGATGATCGTCGTCGTACAAATAGACGGAATTTAGGAACGTATCGACCAACATAATGCGATACGCCTCGTCGTTTATATCTCCAGAGCGGAACCTCTCTAAAAAATAGATAATTTGATCTCGCTCAAACTCTGGCTCTGCTAAGAGCTCGTGAGCTATTCCTTTTTCAATGTCCGCACGATCAGCCTCCAGCTCCATGAGCCGGGTTTTTGTACTCGGGGTAATTATGCCGGCTTCAATGGCTGCCAGCATGTTGCTGATTGCTTTCTCATTTTCTTTTTGCCGGATCTCCAGCGCGTGAAGGCCGGACTGATCCTTTTCTCTTTTCTGGTACTCCATGACACGATCGGCAATCTGCTCGATCAGCTCGTCGTTGTGTACGATTTTGACAAGCTCTCCGACAACAAGGTCCTCGATCCAGTCTTTAGGCACCGACTCCTTCTTACAGCTCCGGCCGCGCTTGCGCTTCGTGCATGAGTAATAGGCGTAGGCTTTCCCGGTGTGGCTGGTGCCGCCGTCGCCTATCATCGGAGAACCACAAAGCCCGCAAAACAATTTTGTTGTAAGCAGGAAATTTTGCGCCTTGCCTCTGGCTGGTGCGTCGTGGTTTATTTTTAGCATTTTCTGAACCCTCTCAAATAGATCCCGATCGGTAATTATGGCCGGGATCCCATTCTCGACATAAATGTCCTCATACTCATAGACACCAATATATTTTTTATTCGATAGAATACGCCGGAGGTGTTTTTATTGAATTTACCGCCCCGGCTCGTCCGGTAGCCCTCCGAGTTTAGTCTCTCGTATATGTCCTTCGCACGCTCACCCTCGGCATATTCCTCGAAGATCCTGCGAACGATAGTGGCCTCGGCCTGATCTATCATATAGCGACCGTCCGGGCCGGTTTTCAACCCGAGACAGGTCTTTCCTAGTGTTTTGAGCTCCAGCGCGCTGTCGTAGTTGCCGCGCTTCACGTTCTGGGCGAGGTTTTCGCTGTAATACTCAGCGTAGCCCTCCATTACTGACTCTAATATAATACCCTCCGGGCCGTCCGGTATGGTCTCTTTTGCGTAGAAAATACGGATCCCGTTCTTTTTGAGCTTATATTTATACATGGCTGAGTCGTACCGGTTCCGGGCAAAACGGTCCATTTTCCAGAGCAGCACGCAGTTAAAGCGGCCCTTCTCGCTGTCCTTCATCATTCTTTGAAAGTCTGGCCGCCGGTCCACTCGTCCAGTCATTGCCTTGTCGATGTATTCGCCTATGACAATAATGCCGTGCTTTTTGGCGAACTCGTAGCAGTCGCGGAGCTGTCCCTCGATCGACTCCTCACGCTGGCCGCTGCTGGAATATCTTGCGTATATGACCGCCCGTAATGGCTCTACGCCGCAGGAATTATCCGAGCCACCTCCTGCGGCATATTTTCGAGCCGTGTTTTTACTTGTCGGCATTATCCTGAGTGCCTGACTCTATTACGGTATAGCCGTAAGCTCTGGCAGTCTCGGCCGCTGCCTCCCGCTGCTCCTCCAGAGAAGCCTCTGCAAGATCAGGATCCGGCTGTCTGGTATACTCAGCAACCTTCAGGCCAACCACCGCGCCGGTGCTGTCGGTGAATTTGTTGCAACAGATCATAACCATGTCAATGATCCAGCCGAAGCCCAGACCGCCGACAGTGAAAATATAAAGGACTCCGGTGCCGACCTTGCCAACATAGAAGCGGTGAGCCCCAAAGAAGCCGAGGAACACACAGAGGGCAAGAGTTACCCACTTGTTTTTATTGGAAACCACCACGGGGGCAGCAGGCGCCTCCTGAGAGGTGGAACCGGCAGCAGTCTGGCCCGTTTTCTTACTTGTGGAGTAGGAAAGACCGGTACCCGGGATCCCCACCGTTGTTGTCACTCTGCCGCTGGTGCTGAATGTTTTCTTGAACCCCTTCGGGCCGATCGATATGCTTGCGCTCTTTGCACTCAGGTTCAGGCGAACACCCGGCGCGATCTTTTTGCTCTTTCTAAATCTCATTCCCATATATAAGGACCTCCTTCGCTTTTATTGTAACCGATCATCGGCCGGAGTTCTGGGCCGGCCGCGTCGGTTATGTAAAATCAAGTTTTATAACATTTCCCTCTCGGGAAGTTCGGGGGCGTTTCTTGTGGTAATTTATGCCATTTTTTCGTTGTCCCCTTTTTCGTCCATACCTAAAGCCCTTAATACGATTTGCTTGTCGATTGTGTCGCTTTTTCTATATCTCAGTATGATCTCGCGCTCCTGATCGGTCAAATGCATGTCGGTCTTTTTTGGTGTGGGCGTTTCGTCGCCAAATACTCCGAGAATATTATCAACGCCGTACAGCTTGCACAATTTCAAAAATGTAAAAGCGTCCGGCTCTGACTTTCCTATCTCCCAAGAACCTAAAGTACTTTTATTCTTTAGGCCCAGCTCGTCGGCGACTTGTTGCTGGGTAAAACCCTTGCTGTCTCGTAATTCTCTCAATTTACCCCCGAGCTCTTTGCTCGCCATGTCCTGTTCACCTCCTTCCTTCCTATACCAATATAACATGGAAATAGTCGCCGGTCAATTATAAAGTTGAATATTTCAATCAAAAAGTGTTGACAATCGAATAATTCAACCGTATAATAAGCTCAAGGTTGAAATATTCAACCAAGGAGGTGAGAACATGAACGAATACATTGCCAAGTATCTGAAAAACAAAATCAACGAAACGGGTATCACTTACAGAAACGTATCAAAAAAGACCGGTATCGAGTACCAACGCTTAATGAGAATATTTAACCAGAACGCAGTTATTTCAGCGTCCGAGCTTATTGCTCTTTGCAATGTCCTCGGAATTGAACCGACAGTTTTCTACTCAGCAATGAGTCAGCAGGCTGCGGTATAGGAGGCCAACACATGAAAAGAAAAGACTACTACCCTTCTTATATACCGCGCAAGTGGATCCACTTCGCTGAGCATGGCAGAAAATACCGGATCCGAAAGAAATACCGCAACCGGATCCTGCGAACCGTAAGCAGCCACCACTCAGACTTTGAGACGGTCCTCTTTAATGTAATGCAGCACACAAGCCACAGCGGAATAACTACCGCGGAATTTTGCCGAGGCCTCACCGCCCCGCCGCTGCCCGATTATTTTAGAGACTGCTCCCCAGACGACGGCATACAGATCCCGGACGATATTCGACAGCTCAGTGAGAAGCTCGAGGAGCTCAAAGAAATCATAGAGCGCACGCTCTCCCCGGTGCTCGACTGGATCAAAGAGCTGGCCGGTAAAATTGTGAAGGTTGTACGCGACGCGGTGGACCGTATCTGGTGCAATGACCGCCACTGGTGTACATGGCAGAACACCACAAAAAGCGCCGGATCCGTAAGAAGTACAGAACCAAGATCAAGCGCATGGCAAGAGACAGAGCCCACAAGCTGCTCCACTCTCTCGGGTGTGATACCACAGAGGAGCAGGACGACACCGAGGCCAGCGACGACGAGGAGGTCCCCTAATGGCAAGAAAGAACTCGCAGACGAGACAAGCAGCCTGCCGAATATGCGGTAAGGACTGGCAACTCAGCGCTCTGGCCGTTATCCCTCCGAGCGGTTACGTCTGCCCGGTGTGTGAAACCAAGCAGAGGAAGGAGCGACTTTATGGCAATGAAAACACTCAAAAGCGTGGGATCCAGAACCCCGCAAAATATCAACATCGAACTCGATACACTCCCGGAAAATGAGAGCGACGCGCTCTGCAGGACCATAATCAGCGGAATGTCGAGAGCGTTCGAGGATCCTGCCGTTATGGCAGATTATCAAAACTGGAAGAAACAGAGACAACAAAGAAAGGAGGCAGCAGCCCTATGAAATACATGGGAAGCAAGGCGAAAGTCGCCCGCTACATCGTGCCGATCATTCAGAAACAGATCGAGCGCTCCGGCTATGAGACCTATCTCGAGCCATTCTGCGGCGGCTGCAATGTGATCGACAAGATCGAAGCCCCGCAGCGGATCGCCAGCGATTGCAACAAGTACCTGATCGCCCTCATGCAGCACATTCAGGCAGGCGGCGAGCTCCCGGGCTACATTGAGCGCGAGGAATACGCCAAAGTCAGAGCCAACCGCGACGACTACCCGGAATGGTACGCAGGCTATGTCGGTTTTGTAGCTTCGTATAACGGCAGATTTTTCGACGGCGGCTACTCTGGCAAGACTCAGACAACCGGAGGGCTCCGGGACTATCAGGACGAGGGCCGGCGCAACATCGAGGCGCAGCGGGACAAGCTGAAGGACGTCATTTTCTTACATAAGGACTACCGGGCATGGAACCCGACCGGGTGCGTCATTTACATGGATCCACCCTACGAGAACACAAAGCAGTATAAATCGGTTGAAATTTTCGACCACGCGGACTTCTGGAGAGTCGCACGGCTCTGGAGTCGCGACAACATTGTACTAATCAGCGAGCAGGAAGCTCCTGACGACTTCGTGCCGGTGTGGATCCACAGCGTAACCCGCACCATGAGCGATCGACGACGTTCTGGCGCTCTACGAGGTGACTAAGGCCATGAGCAAAGAACGGGACGACCTGACGGACTACATAGACCTTCTGGGCTACAACCCGAAGTACGGCATAACCGGCCGGAAATTGAGGCAGATCACATACATGCCACAGTCTTACAAGCTCGGGTGTAGACTGCCGGATCTTATGAATGGAGGTGGATCTTGTGAGTAACGGCGTACTTATTACCCTGATTATTTGCGTAACGCTGGTAATTATCAGCTACAACAACAAAGGTGGAAAAGACAACGACAAAAAGTAAAGGAGGCGTGCAACACATGGCCGAAGAATACAGCCGCAAGGCGGTTTTTGAGATACTGGGCCAAGAGGTCCCAGACAAGGAAATGAAGCGGGCCGAGTCTTATGCAGACAGAAAGCTCGAGCGGGCCACAGAAATGCAGCCAGAGGACGCGGCGACGTACCGCTCCGGCTGGTATCGCGTTTTGCTGGTGGCCGATCTGGTGAAGCAGCTCGCCTTCCAAGACTTCACGCTCGCCCTCTGCGAGCTGAGAAACTACGAACCAAAAGGAGGCATACAGACCAATGCAAACACATGAGGACATAAAAAGGGCCAGACGCCCAGAACGTCCAGCCCAAGTGACCGCGAAGAAGGAGACGGTGCTCTCGCCTGAGCCCGTCCATAATTTCAAAGATCACAGAGAAATTATAGCACGAAAACGCAGAAAAGCCAATAGGCGCCGCGAGGTTTTCCTTGCCAGACTGGCAGCAGGCGCCGCTCTGGTGTTTGTTGTGACCGTTACCGTGAGTCTGGTATCTTGCAGCAAGAAAAAAGAACCAGTAAACGCTCCGGCAACAGAAACAACAGAGACACCGCAGGAGACTACTCTCATAATTCAAGACGAAACACAGCCAGACGGCTACTACTTCGCATATCTGACAGAGGACGGAGAACCTCACGCCGTAGACATGGAGGAGCTCGCGAGGTCGTGGGCCTCTGAGGCAGGTTTTGAAATCAGGTACGAGCTGACAGACGCCGAACGCTACGAGCTGGCTCAGATTGTTACAGCAGAGGCCGAGGGCGAACCTCTGGCCGGTAAAATTGCAATTTGCCAGTGTATCCTGCAGGCGTGTGAGGACGACGGGATCCGGCCGGCAGAGGCAGCAGACCGCTACTCCTATTCCAAGAAAAGACCGGAGCCGTCAGTGGAGGCAATGCAGGCCGTTCGGTATGTGTTTGACTTTGGAATGACAGCAAGCACCGAGCCGATCAAATACTTTTACAATCCCGATCTTGTGGCGAGTAAGTTCCACGAGTCGCAGCGCTACATAATGACAATTAACAACCACCGCTTCTATGCGGAGAAAAAATAAGGAGGATCTTATCATGGCGGTATTAACACAGACAGTAACCACAGAGACAGCAATCAACTGGGAGGAGCTGGCTCAGAAAATCAAGGACAACACCAGCGGCCTGAAGGTGGGCGACATTATTACAGAGAAAACCCTCGACGGCGAGGAAATGGATCTCGTAGTCGTTGATATGGGCCCGGGCTGGGCTCGCTTCGAGAGTAAGGACTGCCTGCCGGTAGAGGTTGCCTACAACCAGAACAACAGAAACGCCGGAGGCTTCGCAGACTCAGACGTCAAGCATTACTTAAACGAGGAAGTTTCAACAGTCTGCCGGAGGAGCTTCGCAATGTGATTGCCGAGGTTGAGCGTAAGCAGGAAAACGGCGAGAGCTCACTCTGTCGCCTCTTTTTACCTACCGAGTCGGAGCTGTTCGGGGACTGCTGCTATTCAGAGGACGGCACATACAACCAGATCGAATACTACAAGGACCGCCGCAACCGTATCAAGTGCAACAGAAAAGGAGGCTCACCTGATTGGTACTGGACCGCTTCTGTCTGGGGTGGCAACTCTACTTATTGCGTGGGCGTCGGCGACAACGGGAACTCCAACGGCTGGGGCGCCAGCACCGAGCTTTACGTCCCGGTCTGCTTCGTAATTCAGTAAATCATAAATCCCGCCGCCTTTGTGCGGCGGCATAAGGAGGAGAAACCACATGCAAGAAGAACAGAAAGAAACCGCAGCGGGCTCCCCGGTTGCCTCATTCCAGACGCGGCGGGACAAACCGATCGAGGTAATGAGCCTGCAGGAGAAATTCATCGAACTGCGGCGCCAGATCCCGAGAATTGAAAAGGGCCAGCATAGCGAGGAGGTTCCCTATAAGTTTGCAAAGATTGACGACGTCTGGAGGGCTATCACTCCCACGATGAATGAGCTCGGCGTCAACTTCGACATTATTCAGGAGGAAAACGCCCAGATTAAAACCATGAACACGCAGCACGGCGGCCTCATGTTCCTTTATGAGTCCGATCTGACAATGCGCTGGACCAACGCTGACAACGAGGACGACACCGACGAGGCCCAGACTCATGCGATCGCATGGAATGACGATCCGGCCAAAGCCAAAGGCAGCGCGTGGACCTATGCTATAAAATATTATCTTTTTGAAAAATTCAGCATTGACATGGGCGAGACTGATCCAGACATGAAGGGCAAGCCAAGCGCTCAAACGGCCTCACAGCCGGTCAGAAATGCCGCAGGCAACCAACAGAGCCAACAAGGCAATAAAACCGCTCAGAGCGGCCAGAATGGAGCCGAGAAAAAGCTCACAGCGGCCCAGCTCGACAGAATGTACCGGAAAGCTCAGGACGCCGGGCTCTCCAAAGAGCAGACAGACGGCAGGATCAATTATTTATACAACAAGAAACCAGCCGACATGACTCGGGCAGAGTATGACGACATTTGCAAGCGCATGGACGACACAGCCAGAGAGCTGAGGAATGGAGGAAATAGACAGTGAACAAAGTCATTTTAATGGGGAGGCTCACCAGAGATCCCGAAGTACGATACACGCAAGGCAATGAGCCTATGGCGATAGCCCGCTACACTCTCGCCGTGGACCGCAGAGGCAGAAAAGACGGAGGCGAAGCAACTGCCGACTTTATCCAGTGCGTTGCCTTTAGAAATAACGCCGAATTTGCTGAGAAATACCTGAGACAAGGCACAAAGATCGCAATAACCGGCAGGATCCAGACGGGAAGCTACACCGACCGTGAGGGCCGCAAGGTATACACTACCGAAGTTGTTGTTGAGGAGGCCGAGTTTGCAGAAAGTAAGAACAAAAACAGCAACCAGCAGGAGCCTCCAACCGGTCCTGCAAGCGGCGACGGTTTTATGAATATACCGGAGGACGCAGACGATCAGCTCCCTTTTAATTGATTTTTGTCCTACCGGTCAACCGGTGGACGACCACCGGACGACCGACAAACGACCAAAACAGAAAGACGCGCCAAGAAAAAGGACGACCAAAAAAGGAAGGAGGAAACGCCGTGGCATGGTTGAAAATTTATCAATCAATTAGACAGCATAGAAAAATTTTAGACGCAGCCGACGCTCTCGAAATAGTTCCACCCTACATGATCGGGCTCCTGACTTCGTTCTGGCTCTGGCTCTCGATAACGCCCCGGACGGCAACGTCTCGGAGATAAGCGCGCGAAATATAGCCCGCGCAGCACAATGGGACGGAGACGCCGACGAACTGCTGCAAGCCTTTATTTCTGCGGGTTTGTTGGATCAGGGCGACGAGGATCCTGCTACTCTCACGATCCACGACTGGGAGGAATATGCAGGCACTCTGATCCAGCAGCGTGAAGCCGAAAAGGAACGCTCCAGACGCCGCCGAGCGGCTGCTAAAAAGACCGAAGGACGACCGCCGGACGACCAACAAGCAACCGCTGGCAGAGTAGACAAGACTAGAGTAGATAAGACTAGAGATATAAAGGATCCTTTAAGTGCTCCTCCAGAGCACGAAGCAGCGGCACCTGCTAAATCAGATCCGACTCCGTATGTGAAAATCATGCAGTTATACAACGAGATCTGCGTCAGCTTCTCGAAGATCCAGAAGATTGACGGAGCCAGACGCAAGGCGGTGGCCGCAAGATTTAAGACCTACCCGAATATTGAGACATTCGAGACACTATTCAGAAAAACCGAGGCAAGCAGCTTTATGAAAGGCGAAAACGATCGCAACTGGCGGGCTGACTTCGACTGGATAATGAAACCGACAAACATGTGCAAAGTGCTGGAAGGCAAATATGACGACAAAGGAGGCCCGGACAATGGCAACGAACCACCAAGCGGATCCCGCTACAAGCTCACCGGCTTCACAGCAGCCGAGTGACGGCTGGTTTTACAGCAACGAGGAAAGAGACTGGCCGGAACCACCACCAGAGCCGGTGCCGTGTGAATATTGCGGAAAGCTCCGGTATCACAGAGGCAAAGAACTCAGCAACATGGGCGACCGGATCTTCTGGATCCCCACCGCTATTCCCTGCAAATGCCCGGGAGCAGTCGAGGCCAGAGAAAAGGAACAACTCAAACGGGAGCAGGAAGAAAAACGGAAAGCCGAGGACGAAATCAGACGCCGGGTGTCACGCCTCAGATGTGACTCAGGAATGAGGGGCCGCTTTTTAGAACGAACCTTCAGCAACTACCTCACCCCAGACGAGAGAACGGCCAAAGCGAAAGAAACGGCCATGCGATACGCCCAGAATTTTGACAACATGGGCCAGAAGAAAAACGGGCTTTTCATACTGGGCGACATAGGCGTCGGAAAGACTCACCTCGCTGCTGCTATCGCCAACGACCTGATCCAGAGAGGCCGGCCGGTTATTTGTATGACAATGATCGACATGCTGGCAAGGATCAAGGCTACATACGACAAGCGCGAAATCTCAGAGGGTGAGATCCTGAGAGTTTACGAAACAGTCCCGCTCCTCATTATCGACGATATGGGGAAAGAGCCGCCGACAGACTGGGGCGTCTCGAAGATCTACGCGATCATAAACGCCCGATACGAAGGCTACAAGCCAACGATTGTAACAAGCAACTACACAGACACCGAGCTGGAGAAACGCCTCACTCCTCAGAACGGGGACGACATGACAGCGAGGGCCACTGTGGACCGGCTGCGAGAAATGTGCGAGGCGCTCGTCATGGAGGGCCAGAGCTGGCGCAGCAGATAAGGAGGCAGACAATGAGTGCAACAAACAGAGGAAGCACCAGAAAGCCGCACGACTTCTACCCGACACCAATCTCGACGATCGAGACATTTCTCGACGTTTTCCCTCTGAGGGGGGGATCGAGGTGTTGGAACCGGGAGCAGGTAGCGGCAACATAATCAAGACACTACAAAAATACGGCGATTTTTCGATCGACGCGGTGGAGATCAGACCAGAGGAGGCACAACACCTGCAGGATCTCGGCGTCAATGTGATTATTGACGACTTCCTGAGTATGGACCTCGGGAAAAAGTACGATCTTATCATCGGCAACCCGCCATTTAATCAGGCGATCGAATTTGTTGAGAAATGTCTCGGGCTACTTAAACCGGGCGGCAGGCTCATTTTCCTGCTCCGCACCGCGTTCATGGAAAGCGACCAGCGTTTTGAGTTCTGGCAGCAGGAAGATCACCGGCTCGCCGGACTCTACACCCTACATAAGCGCCCGAGCTTTACCGGACACGGAACGGACGCCACGAGTTACTCGTGGTTCGTATGGCAGCCCGGCAGCAGTCACCAGACAATAAAAATCATTTAGGAGGTATCAAATGCCGGAATACATAAAAGATACCGAGTGCAGTCGAGACACCCCCGTAATATGGGGAAAACTCTCGGATCGTTCTTATGGCACCGGTAAAAGAATAAAACCAAACATCGACGGAAAGCACGCCACAGACTACGAGAAAAAAATCTATTTACCCGAACTGCTGCCACTGGAGGAATACGACCTTGTAATCGTTCTGTTTTCTGGAGGCAAAGACTCGACGGCTGCATATTTCAAACTTTTAGAGCTGGGCGTCCCGAAAAACAAGATCGAGCTATGGCACCATGACATTGACGGAAAGAACAAAGAGCGCCGCATGGACTGGCCTTGTACTCAGGAATATGTAAAAGCCTTCGCAGAACGCGAAAAGGTAACACTCCGGGTTAGTTGGAGGGATCAAGGCTTCTGGGGCGAAGTTTACAGAGTCGGCGCAAGCTATCCGATCCGGTACATGCAGGACGGAGAAGTCAAAACCTGCAGCCAGTCAAAACAGCAGATCAGAAGTCAAGAGCTCCGCGAACAACTGGCCGACGATTTTACAGAGGAGGAATTTGAGGAGCTAAAGTCATACGGCTACCGCATGAAGTTCCCGGCAAAAGCTGGCGACTTAATGCGCCGCTGGTGCAGTGGTTACTTGAAAATAGACGTAGCCGCCGCGACGATCAGGAACCTCGAAACAATCAGCAAGGATAAAAAGATCCTGATCGTATCTGGAGAACGCCGAGGCGAAAGCTCCGGGCGCTCGAAGTACAACGAAATGGAGATCCACCGGTCAAACGCCACCGCAAAGGCTCATAGACTCGTACACCAGTGGAGGGCTGTTATTGATTATTCAGAGCGGGACGTCTGGGAAGTGATAAAGAGGAACCGAACGACGCCCCACCCTTGCTACTCTGCCGGCTGGAACCGGTGCTCGTGTATGATGTGCATTTTTTCACTACCGAGGCACTGGGCCGGGATCCGTGAGCTATTCCCCGAAGAATTTGAGGCGGTGAAAAACGACGAGGAGCGTCTGGGCTTCACTCTCGACAATAAAAAGGACTTAGAGGAATACGTCGGAGACGCTGAGAGTTGTGTCTGCCATGCAGCAGTCGAGGCGATCCGGCAGATTATAAGCGGAAAATTTACAGTAGACGAAATTACCACCCCGTCAGAGCTCTGGGACTTTCCTGCGGGAGCGTTCAAAGGCAGCGACGGCGGTCCATGTTAGGAGGACACCGAATGAAATTAACTTATATTTGCTCACCGTGTCGCGGTGATTATGAGAAAAACATCATCAAGGCGCAGGAATACTGCCGCGAGGCAATGAATGACGGCCTGCTGCCACTCGCCCCTCATGTGTATTTTACGCAGTTTGTGGACGACTCCAACCCAGAGGAAAGAAAGCTCGGCCTGCGTTGCGGGCTCCAGCTCCTCAGATATTGCCAACTTATCAGAGTTTACGGCTGCGAGGTATCTGCTGGAATGTATGACGAGATCCAGCTCGCCGGAGTGCTCGACATTGAGATCCAAGTTTTCGGCCCGCCGGAATTTATCGAGAACGTGTTGGAAATCTACAATCATGCAGCAGTAACACAGCGCAGACCTCTGAGAAAACTCGCCGCCTCTGCCGCTGCTGCATACGCCGATCAGCCTGCTGCCGCTCCACTACTTGCGGAGGCCGACAAGAGTCTCAGAGAGGTTACTGCGGTTCATATCAACATAGATCCGACAGAGGCCTCAGAACTCGGCGAAATGATTGCGAACAGCCTGAGAAATGGCAGCTCAATGTTGAGAGGGGGTGCGTGATATGAGTAACGGACGAAATTCAGAGGCTACCCGGATCCTACACCATGCGAAGCCGAGAGAAATATCGAGTATGAGCGCCGGCAGCAGGGCCGCCGTGCTAAATACGCCGGGGAACGCTTCGAGAATATGATCTCCGCAGCGTGCAACTACTACCGCTCCCAGAATATTGCGGACATTGAGAAAACGCCGGAGCCTATGCGACCTCTGAAACCATACGGAGATCGCAGACGCGGCCAATATGTCGCGGTTTTCACCAAGAAAGCCCAGAACGACTACAAGGGAATACTCAACGGCGGCCGGTGCATTGCCTTCGAGGCCAAACATACAGACGCCGACAAGATCGAAGCCTCTGCCGTGAGCGATCGGCAGGCTGAACTGCTGGAGAACTACGAGAAAATGGGCGCGAGCTGCTTCGTGCTCGTGAGCTTTAAGTTTGAGCAGTTCTACCGCATACCGTGGAGCGTCTGGCGAGATATGAAGGACATATACGGCCACAAGCACTTGAAACGCAGCGAGATCCAAGACTATGAGATCGGCCTCAATCATCTGGGTACGCTGGAATTTTTGAAAAAGACAAAGGGAGGAACGCACAATGCTGACACGCGCGCTTAATGATTTGAAAAACCCAAAAAGTAAAACCGGATCGCTCCAGATTATTGCGACATTCACCGGGACAACCGGATCAATGGGATTTATCACCGGCCAGCGTTACGAGTTGATCGTGAGATATATCCGCAGCCGCGGACGCTTCGAGGTAAAAACCAGAGACGGTCAGCTCTTTTGCCCTTATCAGAGCACGGAGGCCTTCGCGAAGAACTGGAGCGCCTCAGCTATCCAGAAAGGAGCCTAGATGATCGAGAACTACACCAGACTATCTTCGAGAATGTTCACGGCAACGGTGGTCGGAAAGGATAAGAACGGGAGAAAAATCACAGAAGGCAGGGAAACGTACAAAACGCCCAGCGGAGTATATGAGATCAAGGACTGGGCTCGGCTCGTTGAAAAAGCAGCCGAAGCCGACGGCCTGCTCCCACTACTGGAACAAATAAAACGGCATGTGAAAGAATACGCATGGATGAAAAACGCCAGCGACATAAATGTGCTGATTTTAGCGGCTGAGTGTCTGACCGGGCGCGCCTATGAGCACTGGGAAGGCTTTGTTATTCCAATGAATACGCAAGCAGACGAAACGGGACAACTAACATTTTGCTTTTAGAAAGGAGCCTAAATGAAAGCGATAACAATATGGCAGCCGTGGGCTGAATTTATAGCCGCCGGCGTAAAACATAACGAGACAAGAAGCTGGGCCACAAAATACAGAGGACCGATTGCGATCCATGCAGCAGTCAAACCAATACGCCAAGTCGTACCGCTTCTGTCAGAGAAAGCCTTCGGACTCATGGTCGAGAAGCTGGAAAAAGCAAGCATGGCAAACGGTGAGCTCCTGACATATTTCAATTACGGAGAAGTAATTGCAACGGCTGAGCTTGTGGCCTGCCACCTCATAACAGAAGAATACCTCTCTACTCTACCGGACACCGAAAAGGCTCTCGGAGATTATTCTCTCGGCCGTTACGCATGGGAGCTGAGAAACGTCAAAGAACTGCCGGAGCCCATAAAAGCAAAAGGCCAGCAGGGGCTCTGGAGCTGGGAGGCATAGCATGAACATAACAATAAAACCGTGGAAACCCGGAGACGGCGGGCTTATATGCCTTCCGCTCCGCTCCAATATACCAGACGCAAGCAAGCACCCAGACTGGCGCCTTGTAACATGCCCGCGCTGCGGCCGGGAGTGCTGGGAACCAGAGCTTGCGCGCCAAGTAAAGGCAACGGGAGTCACCGGAGTTTGTACCGAGTGCGCTCTCAGAGCCGCAACCACACCGAGAGGAGGTGAACAGAAGAAATGACCGCAGCAGAAATCACGCTCGGCGCCGTCGTGTGTGCATTATGGGCCGTTTTCCTGATTTTATCAGCAATCGGAATCGTAGTAACCCACAAAGACGCCAAAAAGAAAAACGCAGAGCTCCACATGGTAGCCTATGCGACCTATCAACTCAGCCTTCGCATTGACGAGCTGAATAATTCAACGACCAAGAAGGAGGATCCAGAAAATGAAGAAAACAAGCGTACAGAGTAACATCAACCTCGAGACTCTCGCTGGCGGTGCTTTTACCGAAAAACTCAACGAGGCACTCATGCAGGTGGCCGAGAACATTCAGAACCCGAACACAGAGGCAACCACCAAGAGACAGATCCAGATCACGCTCAAATTTGCACCGAATAAAACAAGACAGCTCGTAAGCACTCAGATCTCTGTCACGACCAAACTTGCAGCAACCGAAGCAATCGACACTCAAATGATTATGGGCGTAAATATGAGAACCGGACAGATCGAGATCGCAGAATATGACGGCCAAATCCGCGGGCAAATGTCATTTAATGACCTGCAGACTCAGGAGCAGCCAGCAGAAACGACTCAAAATACCGCTCCCGCCGCCGATGAGACACAGCAGGCAGCAGGCGCCGCAGAACAGCAGCCAGCACCAACCGGCAAACCTCTGGACCTGAAAAACAGAAATAAAAAGCCTGCAGAAGCTCCAGCCAATCAGGAGCAGGAAAAGGCAGAGACGGCAGCAGGCGAACTCGTACCGGGCAGAGACTTCGATCCTGAGACGGGCGAGGTATTTGAGAATGGTCGCCCACCGGTCGACCAGCCAACAACCACAGAACAACCGAAAAGCAACCAGCACAAAGTCATTACAATGGGCCCGAAGGCCGTAAACGCATAAGGAGGACGAAACAATGGAAGGAATAAAGGAAGCTATTGCATTTATCACAGGACTGGCAGTAAAAGCCGAGGATCCGAAAACTGTCGAGATTAACGGCAAGACATACTGCACGAAGGATCTCGTAAGATATGACGCACCGGAAAAAGCGGCGCCTATCTCTGCAACCACACTCACCTCACTGGTGGACTACATCAAAGAAAACCGCGAAGAATTGCGCGATCGTATGATTATTCAGGTCGTGAACGAAACAAAGGTGCTTTTATACTCCGGCTTGCTTGCTGAGCGCGACCGCGAGACACTTTTCGAGGTCAACGCACTGCTGCCTCGTTTTGAATATGGCAGAGAATACGATCAGGAGAGCTTTCTCATTTCTATGCAGTCATGCTTCAAGGAAAGCGACGACCGCGAAGCTGTCACCATGCTGGCGAGCAATATCGTGAACACTCAGGAGGCTACCTTCTCAGATAACGGGACAACCCAGCAGGCAGTTATGAAAACCGGAATAACCACAAAGGACAACGTGCTCGTACCGAACCCGGTAAACCTGATACCATACCGCACATTTTTGGAGGTTGAGCAGCCGGCCAGTGACTTTGTTTTCAGAGTAAGCGAAGGCAGAGGCGGCGCTCCGGTATTCAAGCTCGTGGCTGCTGACGGTGGCGTCTGGAAATCTCAGGCGGTGGCAAATGTCAAGGCGTACCTCGTGGAGGCGCTCAAAGACATACCGGACAGAGACAAGATCACGATCATTGCATAATGTCACCGACACAAATGTCGGGATCATCAAGGGAGGGCCCCGCTGCCCTCCCGCATATTGCAGGAGGTTATTCATGGAATTATTAAAAAGCCCATTCTTAAACGATCCGAGCAGCCTCGTCGCTCAGGCTTTTGCTGAAATTCACCCGGGCACAGAATACGAGGCCATACTGGTTGACAAAATCACCGCCGAGGACGGCACGGAAATGGTCGGTTGTACTACCTTCCCAGACGACGGCACTCTCCCACTCATAGAAGTGGCCGGACATATCCCTGCGGGAGCAGTACCGGAGGTGCTGGCGCACGAGCTGGCCCATATCGTAACCGTAGGCGACGAACACGGGCCAGAATGGAAAAAAGCCTCGAGGCTATTTACAGCAAATACAACGAGCTCGCGATCGCTCGTTTTGGAACTCAGGAGCCGGAAGAAAACCAGAAGGGAGGCGATTAAGTGGCGAAATCAAAGAAAACGCTCGAAATCACCCAGACAAAGACGAAGGCCAATCGTCAAGAGATACAGATCAACGACATAGACTACACCACCAGCGCTGAGCCGAAAGCGTTCGCAGACGGCCGGCCGGTTTTTGCGCGCATGACAAAATTGTACCGATAAAGGAACTCAGAGAAAACCCGCTAAACCCGAATAAGCACCCGGACGATCAGATCAGAGCTCTCGCCGCTATCATTAAGGCAACCGGCTGGAGGCAGCCGATCACCGTGAGCACCCGATCGGGCCTGATCGTAAAGGGCCACGGCAGACTCGCGGCGGCAAAGTATGGAAAAATCAAAGAAGCTCCAGTCGACTATCAGAACTACGCCAGCGAGGAGGAAGAATTGGCCGACCTCATGGCAGACAACCGGATCGCGGAGCTTGCGGAAATCGACAGCGTAAAACTAGCCGAGGCTTTTGAGGCAGTAGACACCGGGGCGATCCCGTTTGAAATGACCGGCTACGAGGAGTCATTCTATCAGGAACTTGCGACAGCTCTATGCGAAGCAGACCACGACAAAGAGGAGGCAGACGACGACACCGTACTCCCACCACCGGAGGAACCAGTCAGCAAGCTGGGGGACGTGTGGATCCTCGGCCGCCATAGACTCATGTGCGGGAACTCCACCAACGCAAAGGACCGCGAGGAGCTGCTGGCGGGAGCAGAACCGGAGCTCATGCTCACAGATCCACCGTATTGCAGCGGCGGCCACCAAGAGAGCGGAAAGTCTACCGGAAGTATCGGAACCGTGAGAAAAGGCCAGACAGACGCGCCGAAGATTGCAAACGACATACTCAGCACCCGCGGTTATATTAAATTATTGACCGCAGCCTTCGAGGGTATCACTCCTCTATTTGCTTATGTGTTCACTGACTGGCGCATGTGGATCTATTTGTATGACATAATCGAGAAATCGGGCTTCGGAGTCCGTTCGATGATCGTATGGGATAAAGAGACACCCGGCATGGGCGTCGGCTGGAGAAGCCAGCACGAGCTCTGTCTGTTCGGCAGCAGAGGCAAGGCGAAATTTGACGGTCACAAAGGCTACGGCAATGTTTTGAGGTGCAGCAGGTCCGGGAATGAGTTACACCCGACACAGAAGCCCGTCGAGCTTATGGAAATGATACTCGACAACATGGATTTTGTAAAAACGGTTTACGATCCGTTCGGAGGCAGCGGGACTACTCTCGCGGCAGCAGAAAAGACCGGACACACCGCCTACCTCATGGAATTAACGCCCGGATATACCGACGTAATTGTAAAGAGATATTTCAGGATCACCGGTAACAAGGACCGGATCCAGCTCATAAGAGACGGAGCTCCGGCAGATCCGGCAGTATACGCCGAAATTTTCGACGATGTAGGAATAAGCTCAGACTACAAGGAAGGAGAATATGAATAAATGGCAAAACAGAAAAAACCAAGCATACCGCCAGAGATCAAAAGCTACATAGACGAGGTAGCAAAGAAAACCGCGGCAGCAGTCTCAGACGCATACAAGCCGTTGCAGCAGCCGCAGAACGCAAAGGCGGCGTTCAAAAACACCGAGGCTCGTCTCTATGCCCTACCGGTGCTGAAGGTCAAGATTAAGGACGACAAGGAAAAGATCGAGGAGCTGAGGACCTACGGAACCCCAGCGAGAAGCAAGTCGATCACCAGATTTTCAAAGAGTAGCACCCGCATGGATCCAGAGGAGGCTCTCGAGGCTATTATCAAAGACAAGCAGGCCTGCATTGAGTCGGATCAGCACGAAGTCGATGTTCTCGAGGAAGCCCTCGAAATCATCAAGCCAGATCCGTATTATGAGTCAGTAAGCGGCCGCTACTTCGAGGGGCTTGACAATGAGGCCATTGCTGAGTCACTGGGCTGCGACGCGACAACCGTCTGGAGGAACCGCCAGCGCCTTATTAAGAGCCTATCTGTCCGCTTGTATGGCACGGCTGCCATTGATTAGCCGCCGCCGGCAGCAGGCTGAGCGTGCAATTTACCGGTGCAAAAAAGATGCAATTTACTTTGAAATTGAGCCGTGTTATAATTCTTACAATGCAATAAATGGGTAAAGAAACCGCGCGAGAAAATCGGGCGGTTTTTTGCTGCCGTTTTCAGGCTGAGAGGAGGCGATCGCACATGGCAGCCACCAGAGGAACAACCACTTGTATGCTGTCAAATTATGAGGAGCTCGTCAAAACGCTGGACAATATTGCAGGGGTAGACGCTGAAAAGGTAATAAAGAAATGCACCTCAGACGCAAAGAGCCGAGCGCAGGCGTGGGTATCTGCTGCCGTGTGCGAGGTTTACGCTATCAAGAAGGCTGACGTAAAGGCGGCGCTTGACGGCAAAGGAAAAGGCGGCGGCCAGCTCAAAGTCGAGGGCAACCTCGTCGAGTCCGTTGTATTAACATACAAGGGCCGAGTCCTGACTCCGACGCATTTCAAAATGAAGCCCACCCAGCGGAAGCCGAAGCCATACCGAGTAAGTCAGGAAGTATTCAAGGGCCAGCGGAAGAACCTGCCGGCCGGCGTATTCCTTGCCAGCTCAGGAGGTGAGGGCTCTACACAGATACCATTCCAGAGGGAAAGTGAAAGCCGCTACCCTATCAAGAGCATAAAGACATTGAGTGTGCCGCAGATGATTGAAAACGAAAAGGTGCAGCCACTCATACAGCAGAACATTGACGAGGGCCTCAGCAAGCGACTGGAGAACCACGTCAAGCAAATGCTCGCCAAAGCTCAGGGGTGAGCTCTACGGGGCACACACGCAGCCACACGGGCACCATACACCACCAGAGAACCAGAGGCCACCACTCCACACCATGCGAGCGGCTGGCCTCTTTCTATATGCTCAGCACTCTAAGACTGAGCCACCACATCAGGCGCGGCAAGCTGGCCCGGACATGGACCACACCCAAAGGCCACGCCACACCAGAGGCGCAGCCCCGGCAGCAGGCCCGGGCAAGCCGAGGCAAGTCACCACTCGCGCGCCGAGTCGGCGCACCAACACCGCAGAGAAACGCAAGCGAAAAAAGAACACGAACGCCGGGCACCCGGCAAAAGAAAATAAAAAAATTTTCACGGGTCCTTTCGAGCTTAATTTTTCCCTGCGGTGCTTGCGAGCCCAAAAACTTGCTAGACTCATAGAAAAATTTTAGGCCGTTTCGTTACGCCGGGAAGGAGGCAAGGCATGGCAACACCACGAAAAGAAAAACCGGCCGAGACTCCGGCTACTGGCCGACAACAAAAATGGCCGAACTGTTTGAGCTGACCGCCCGGAGGATCCAGCAGCTCACACAAGACGGAGTCCTGAAAACTCACGACACGCCGGCCGGCCGCCGGTACAATGTCGGCGAAGCAACAAAGGACTACATCAGATACCTGCGCACGCAGCTCGATCGCAAAGCGTCAGCTCAAAACGATAAGCTGGAGACCGACAAGCTGCAGGCTGAGGTAGATATAAAAAGCGCAAAGGCCAGAGTCGCAGAGCTCCAGCTCGCCGAACTCGAAGGAACCATGCACAGAGCTGAGGACGTCGAAGCTATCACGACGGACCTCGTTTTTAATATCCGCAGCATGTTAATGGCTATGCCGGGACGGCTTGCGGTTGATACCGCGGAGCTTGCAAGTCCGGCCGAAACTTCTGCCAGAATACAAGAGGAGGTAAACGAGATCCTTCTGTCACTCTCCCAGTACCACTACGATCCAGAGGAGTATAAAAAGCGGGTAAAGGATCGGCAGGGCTGGGCTATGATCGAGGACGATGAGCAGGCAGAATGAAATTGACAGCTTAAACAATACGTTCGTTCGAGCTGTTAAGAATTTCAAACCACCCGAGCGCCTCACAGTGTCCCAGTGGGCTGAGAAAAACCGCCGCTTATCTCCTGAAAGCTCAGCAGAGGCAGGCCCGTGGAGGAATGAGCGAACACCGTACCTTGTTGACATAATGGACGCCTTCACAGATCCGAAAGTCAACAAGCTAACCGTTGTAGCTGCCTCTCAGGTTGGAAAATCTGAGGTAGAGCTCAATATAATCGGCTACATAATAGATCAGGATCCGGGATCTACGATTTATGTGCAGCCTACTCTCGACGACGCCCGGAAGTTCTCGCGCTTGCGTATCGCTCCAATGATAAGAGACTCGAAACCACTGAGGAAAAAGGTCTCAGACGTCAAAACGAGAGACTCCGGCAATACAATTTTGCAGAAATCTTTCCCGGGCGGCATGTTGACGATCACCGGATCCAACAGTCCGAGCGCTCTCGCTTCTACTCCGGCCCGCTATATCATCGGAGACGAGCGCGACCGCTGGGCGTCCAGCGCAGGAACTGAGGGCGATCCGTGGGCTCTGGCAGAGGCAAGACAGACGACCTTCTACAATGCGAAGTCGATCGAGGTATCGACTCCGACAATTAAAGGCGCCAGCAACATTGAAAACGGTTTTTTTGCCGGTACTCAGGAGCGCTGGTGCCATAAGTGCCCGGATTGCGGGGAGTATCACAATATTGTTTTTGACAATATTCACTTTGAGCACGAAGTCAAAAAGGTGCGAAATAAAAAGGCCTACAAGGTCAAGTCGATAACGTGGGTGTGCCCGAGCTGCGGCTGTATTCAGACAGAAGCAACCATGAAAAAGCAGCCGGCGAAATGGATCGCCGAGAACCCGGACGCATACCTAAAAGGGCACCGCTCTTTCTGGCTTAACGCTTTTTCGTCTCCGTGGACTCCGTGGGAGAAAATCGTCACGAAGTTCCTCGAAGCTCAGGGCGATCCTGAAAAATTGAAGGTTGTATTCAACACCCTACTCGGTGAGTTATGGGAGGATCGCGGAGATTTAGAGGACGAGGACGCAATGCTCAGCCGGCGCGAACAATACGACGCCGAGCTCCCTGACGACGTTCTGGTGCTGACCGTTGGAGTTGACACTCAGGACAACCGCCTCGAGTATGAAGTGGTCGGGCATGGACTCTACGGCGAAACGTGGGCATAAAAAAGGGAATTATCAACGGCCGGCCTGATACCTCAGAGGTATGGGCTCGACTCGACGATGTGATCGACCATGTTTACCGCTTCAAGAATGGCAAGGGCCTGAAGGTATCATTCACGTGCGTGGACTCCGGCGGCCACTTTACGCAGGAGGTATACGCCGAGTGCAAGGCCAGACAAAACAAGCGCGTTTTTGCCATAAAAGGAAAAGGCGGCGACGGCATACCGTACACCGCCCCACCTTCAAAGGTGAAGATCGTCATAGACGGCAAGCTGATCGGCAAGTGCTGGCTCTACACTCTGGGAGTAGACGCCGGAAAAAGTAAAATAATGAACGCCATTAAGGTGCAAGAAAAGGGAGCCAAATACTGCCACTTTCCACTCGGAGAGGATCGCGGTTATGACTCTCTTTTCTTTTCTGGCTTGTTATCTGAAAAGCTGTCGCTCGTCCGAACCAGACGCGGCGACAAATGGCAATGGGAGAAGCTGCCGGGACATAACCGCAACGAGGCTCTCGACTGCCGCAACTATGCAATGGCAGCCTTCAGAATACTGGATCCAGATCTCACGGCAGTAGAAAGGCGCCTCAAAGGCCAACCGCTGAAAACCGTCGAGAAAAAAGAAAAGAAAAAACGCTCCAGCGGCTCGAAGCTGTACGACGACTGGTAAGGAGGTGAACCATGAGACAGCAACAAAAGGCTGAAAAAATCAGCAAATTAAAGACTCGCCTCGAGCTTTACTATAAGCGCGAGGAGGAAATGCTCAGCGGCGGCGTTCAGTCCTATGGTATAGGAACACGAAACGCCACCAGATACCAGACAGATCTCTCAGCTATCCGCAAAGCAATCAAGGAAATGGAGGACGAGATCGCGTCGCTCGAAAACAAATCACAGCGCAGGGCCGTCGGAGTCGTCCCTCGCGACTGGTAAGGAGGCGAAAACCATGCAGCAAATAACTCCAAGCAAAACACAAGGGCCACCTGCTCAGGCGGCAACACTCGAAGCCCGTCCGGGATCAGCAGCCCCGCGAGCTTCAAACTATGGATATTCAGAGGCCGGCGCAAGCTGGAAGAAAAAGGCGCTGAAAAGCTTCAAAGCAAGCAGCTCCTCCCCTCAATGGGATATAGACCACAACAATGACACACTAAGGCAACGCGCTCGTATGCTGTATATGGCTGCGCCGGTTGCTACTTCTGCCATTAAGACCAACCGTACAAACGTCATAGGTTGCGGTCTGAAATTAAATAGCCGCATAGACGCCAAGCGTCTGGGAATGTCTCAGGAAGCTGCAAAAGAGTGGCAAGAAAAAACAGAGGCCGAGTTCAAGATCTGGGCCGAAAAGAAAAACGCCTGCGACGCTACCGGAGTAAATGACTATTACGCCATGCAGCAGCTCGCGCTTATGAGCTGGCTAATGAGTGGTGATGTGTTCGGACTCGTTAAGCGAGTCGATCCGACTCCTATGTGCCCGTATTCTCTCAGGATCCAGCTCGTAGAGGCTGACCGTTGCAGCACACCGCTGATTAACTCGGGGTACTACTGCTTTTCTACCGAAGGCAAGGCAAAAAACGGAAACCGGATCTTTGACGGTGTGGAGATTAACGACAGCGGAATGATACAAGCGTATTATTTTCGCAATACCTACCCGCACATTATTGCAGCAGCCGAAACCGAATGGACCAGAGTTGAGGCATACGGAGAAAAAACCGGGCTCCCTAATGTCCTGCATGTTATGGAGTCTGAAAGGCCTGAGCAGTACAGAGGCGTCACATATCTGGCGCAGATTATTGAGCCGCTCCTGCAAATGAGGCGCTACACGGAGGGTGAGCTCATGGCTGCCCTCGTCGAGAGCTTTTTCACGGCTTTTGTTACAACCGACACCGGCGCCGATGAAATGCCGTTCAATGAAGTAAACGGCTCAGAGGTAGAGCCTTCGGATCCTGACGATTACGAAATGGGCCCCGGAACGATTAATGTAATGAAACCGGGAGAAGATATCAAGTTCGCAGCACCAACAAGACCGGCAAGCGGTTTTTCTGCTTTTATTAGAGCGCTCTGCGAACAATGCGGCGCCGCGCTGGAGATCCCCGCCGATCTGCTCCTGAAATCGTTCAACGCCTCATACTCAGCAAGTAGAGCCGCACTGCTGGAAGCATGGAAAGCGTTCAAAATGCGCCGGGAGTGGTTTGCTAATGATTTTTGCAAGCCCATTTATGAGATCTGGCTCTCTGAGGCCGTAGCTCTCGGACGTATTCAGGCGCCCGGCTTTTTCAATGATCCGCTCATTCGTGCAGCATGGCTCGGGAGTGACTGGATCGGACCGTCTCAGGGACAGCTCGATCCTACGAAAGAAATCGGCGCCGAGATCCTTGCAAACCAGCACGGGTACAGCACCCACGAACAGAGTACGATCCGTTTGAATGGCGGCCAGTGGGAAGCCAACATGAACCAGTTAAAACGCGAAAACGAAATGATCGCGGAAGCTAACGGCACCACCCCAGAGGCTCAGGCTGAGGCTACTCAGGCTATTGCCTCTCTTATACTTCAAAATTCATTAAAGGAGGATCAGCAACATGCAAAAGCAAACAATCCCGCTGCGAGTTCTTAACGGCCCAGCAGCTCCACCCGCAGGCGCAGCCCAGAAGTTCTGGAACATCGTCGACGTAAGCGACGAGGAGGCCGAGATCACCATGTACGGTGAAGTTGTGAGCCAGAGACCGACAGACTGGTGGACCGGCGAACCGGTCGAGGGCTTATATATCACACCGGAAGGCTTTCTCGAAGATCTGGCTCAGGTCAAGGACAAGGCAAAAATCACCGTGCGAATTAACTCCGTAGGCGGCGACTTATACACCGCGCTCGGAATTTGCAACCGGCTCAAAGAGCTGAACGGCGACACCGTTGCAGTTATCGACGGAATTGCGGCCAGCGCCGCCACTATCATTGCTATGGGCTGCAAAACTCGTGAAATCGCTGAGGGCGCCCTTTTCATGGTACACGAGGCCCTGCTCACGCTTGTAGGGAATTACAACCACAAGGCCCTGCTCGAGGTAAACAAGAGACTCGAAGCGGCCAACAAGGCCGCAGCAGAAACATACGACGCCGCAACCGGCCTCGGAACTGAGAAGATCCGACAGATCATGGCGAAGGAAACATGGTACACCGGCCGCGAGGCTGTCGAAAATGGTTTTTGCACTTCGATCCGCGAGGGCTGCGAGACAAGCATGTGCATGAGCTCAGAAAAAGACGAGATTATCGTCAACGGAGTGCTGCACTCTCTCAAAGGTTTTCGCAATTTCCCGGGCAATGTGCCAATTATTAACAGCGTTAAAACGCCTACATCGAAGCCAGCAGCTCCGACTCAGAGCGTTTCAACAAATAAACCAAAAGGAGGTAACACCAAAATGACACCAGAAGAATTAAGACAGCAGTACCCTGACGTCGTAGCACAGATTGAGAACGCAGCCCGCGAGGCAGCAGCAAGCGAAGCCGTAACCGCCGAGCGTTCCAGACTGCAGGAGATCGAGACGATCGAGGCAACAGTCGGAGATCCTGAGCTTATCAAAGAAGCTAAATACGGACCGACAGCCTGCTCAGCTCAGGAGCTTGCTTTTAAGGCTATGAAAAAGCAGGCCCAGCTCGGAACTCAGCACATTCAGAACAGCGCCGACGACTTTACCGCCTCTGGAGCAGCCGGAGTCGGCACGACACCGAACTCAGGAGCACCTGCACCAAAGGATCAGGCAGCCGACGAAAACGCTCAGGTAGCTCAGCTCGCTGCTATGATCGCTAACGGTGGCGCAGTTCCGGCACCTACAACACCAACAAAATAAGGAGGGTATCACAATGAGAGCAGATCAGAAAATTGGAGCTTGCGACACTGACAATCTTTTTATTGACGGCAAGTTCCCAGTTGACGCCGTGGGCGTCACAATCGCGAGCGGAGAAGGAGTTCTCGCGCGCGGCACAGTCGTTGCAATGAGCAGCAAAACAAAAAAATGCGTTATTCTCGGCACAGCAGCCGGAGAAAGTGAGACGCTCACACCGTTCGGCGTTCTCTGCGACGAGGTAGACGCAACAAGCGCCGACGCATTTACAACAGCGTACAGATCCGGCCATTTCAACAGAGAGGCCCTTATCGTTGACGACGACTACACTATCACAGAAGCAGACGAGGCAGCGCTCCGCAACGGTGGCATTTTCCTCGACTCTGCTATGTAAGAAAAGGAGGACAATCGAAATGCCTACACCGTTAATTTACAGAACCGTCACTATGCTGGCGGCAATTCAGGCAATGCCTACACACAGAACATTTTTAAGAGATCGCTACTTCCCTACTACCGCACCGGTCAACGGAGTGTCTGAGGACATTTTCCCGGGTGAGGAGGTCCTCGTCGAGTATAGAAACGGCAGCAAGAAGATCGCGCCTGTGTAATGCCTCGAAAGGGTGGTATCACTATCGAGCGCGAGGGTTACAAGACCTTCAGCTATGTGCCGCCGTTTATCGCTCCACAGAGACCGCTCACCATTGACGACCTCAACAAGAAAGGGTTCGGCGAGCAGCTCTTCCAGAACGTAACGCCTCAGCAGAGACAGGCCCAGATCCTCAACAGAGACCTGACAGAGTTCGACACAATGATCTCAGGGCGCGAGGAGTACATGGCAGCCCAGTGTATGCTCAACAACGGCTATGTGCTGAGACACTACGCTGATAAGTACGGCAGCGGAGACTATGAGGAGTACGAGATCCGTTTCTACGATGAAGCAGCCAACCCGGCGAAGTACACACCGGCAGTAAAATGGAACGCAACCGGCGCCGACATTTACGGAGATCTTTCTGAAATGATCTACATGCTCACAAAGAACGGGCTCCCTGCTACTGAGTGCGTAATGGCCCGAGGAGTTTCAAAGATCGTGCTGCAGGATCCTACAATCCAGAAATACCTCGACAACCGCAGCATTATGCTCGGAACTATCGAGCCTATGAATTTACCGGAGGGAGCTTGCTGCTTCGCTATCCTGAACGTAGACGGCCACATGGTAAAACTTATCACTTACGACGAGACCTACGAGGACGAAAGCGGTCAGATCGTTCCATATCTCCCGGCTGGTACCGTAATTATGACAGCCCCGGCAGCAGGCCGCGGCCTCTATGGAGCAGTTACCCAGATTGAGCAGGACGACGGCGAGTTCCACACCTACACCGGCCGCCGTATTCCTAAGTACACGGCAGACGTAAAGGCCGAGTCCAGAGAGATTAAAGTCACAAGCCGCCCGCTCTTAATTCCTAGAAGCAAAAATCCGTGGGTATCTGCGAGCGTACTGTAAGAAATGCGAAGAAAGGAGCCGCCAAATGATTAAAATTATCGCCGGAGTATACGGCTATAAAGAGAACGGGATCATATTACCCAAAGACAAAGACTCCGAGCCCTTCTCTCTCGATCCTGAGAGAGAGGCCGAGCTCGTGACTCAGGGCGTTGCTGAATATGCAAACGTAATTATCCCAGAGGCCGAGCTGGAGCCAGAACCAGAAACCGCCGGCGCCGAGCAGCGGCCGGCAAAGGATCCGGCAGAACCGGAAGCAGAGGAACCAGAGCAGGATCTGGAGCCGGAAGCTGACGGAGACGAAGATCCTCAGAGCGAAAAACCAGAAAAGCCAGAGTACAGCGACAAAATGAGGCTCACAGAGTTGCAGGCACTCGCTGGAGCTTACGGACTCGACGCCCAAAATATGCGCACAAAGGCCGAAGTCATTAAGCTGCTCGACGATTACTTTACAGAGGAGGACGACACCGAAGCCCCTCCGGCTTTTGGTGCTATGGATCCGGTTGAGTAAGAGCCTCAAAGACCTCATAGCGTCGGATATTGATCTTGTATTCATACAGCTCGAGGACTTCGGAGAAGTTCATAAAATCGAGGGTAAAAGTATAACGATCATCATCGACAACGACACGCTTGTCACGATGAAAAACGGCAACATTTTGGGCGTTGCTGAGTCCGACACGCTTATATTTGCCAGAACCGAAGATCTGGAGGGTGAAAAAGCTCCGGGCTCCGCGCTGAATGTGGACGGCCGGGAGTGTACTGTTGACTCATGGGCTGAAAATATGGGGATCACCCAGATAGCCCTGCACCACACCCGCATGGTCTAGGAGGTGCGCTATGGCTATAACAAGCGATCTTGACAATATTGTCAAATGGTTCGAGGAGGAAGTCTGCCCCGGCATACTTCTGAAAGTTCCAGACGACAAAGTAAACGACGGCGGCTACAATGTGCAGACAGCGCACCCGGCCGCCTTTGCTATGTACATTCCTACTCAGGACAGAAAGCCGCCAGACGTTGCGGCACCCATTCCTTCACTATGCGTGCAGCTCTTAAAGGGCAAGCACGCACCGGCGCAGCACATCGGTCAAATGACGATACAGCTCGCGCTTGCGACATGGAACCCGGGGCAGCATGGCAGCGAAATGGCGGTACCAGAGCAGGATCCGCAGGCACTCGGCGGCGTGAAGTACCGCAGAGAGCCGAGCGAAAATTTCAAAAGAAACCTCGAGGGTTGGCGGGACGTCTGGAGCTTTACCGACAATGTGCTGCAAGCAATCGAGAACACTGAGTATATTGCGGGGCTGCGGCTCGTTAAGGAAAACGGCATAGAGTACGGCCCATTTACTGAGGACGGGGCTCTCGTGAGCTATTACCCGTACTGGTTTTGCTGGGTGCAGTTCACTCTCGAGCACGGGCTGGCCCGCAAGATACCCGCAGACTATGAAAAATTATTGTAAAGGAGTGATTTACAGATGAGCTATCAACACGGAGCTTACGGCGAGATCGGAAACGATAAAGTAAAAAGCGCCGTTCAGGTTGACACCGTTGTGGCATACATCGGAACCGCACCTATTAACCTTGTTTTAGGTTATAAGGAGAAGGGCCTGATTAACACACCGATCAAGCTGGAAAACATGCCAAAAACGCAGGCAACAGTCGGCTACTCGAGCAACTGGGACAAGTTCACATTATGCGAGCCGTTCGACTGCCATTTTGCGAACACAATCGGAAACGTGGGGCCGATCTATATCATCAACGTATTAGATCCGGCCGTCCACCAGAAAGACGTCAAGACAACCGTCGAACTCACATTCAAGAATGGCCGTGCCGAGTATGTGACTGACACAATTATCCTTGACACCTTTGCACTCTCCGACAAGGTACTGGGTGCAGACTACTCTCTTGACTACAACTATACCAAAGGTGCCGTAGTCATTGAGTCATTGAGTGACGCCGATCCTATCACCGGCACGGTGGAGGCTTCATTCACAGAGGTGGATCCGTCTCTCGTAACCAAGAGCGACATTATCGGAAGCGTTACAGCCTCCGGCAAGAGGACCGGACTGCAGGCTCTCTCCAAGCTCTACACCATGTTCAACGCCGTGCTCAACATTCTGGCTGCGCCGTTCTGGAGTGAAGATCCAGACGTTTACAAGGCTATGATCTCGGCCGTTCAGAAATTAAACGGCCACTGGGACGCTTTCGTAAATGCTGACTTACCGATTTACGACAGCAAGGCAAAGGCTGCCATTGACACGCTCAAAAAAGCCGAGGAGTGGGCTGACAGCAACGGCTACAACAACGGTTTTTCGAAGGTTTACTGGCCGCAGGTTCAGTATGCTGGCAAAGCGTACCACCTGAGCACTCAGGCAACCGTCACAATGCAGCGAGTTGACAACAGCCATGACAGTATTCCAATGGAGAGCCCGTCCAATAAAGAGATCATGTGTACCGCTCAGTATTTTGGAGTCAGCTCTGAAAACGAGGGCTTCGATCAGCAGGACGGCAACGAACTCAATTCAAAGGGAATTACTACCGCAGTATTTTGGGGCGGCCTCTGGGTGCTCTGGGGACCTCACACAGCCTACTACGAGTACGGTTCCGACGGCGTTGCGCGCTACATTTTCGACGTTAATATCCGTATGCTTATGTATATTACTAACGGCTTCCAGCGCCGCCACGGCACCCAGATCGACAGCACTATGGATCTGAGCCTCCAGCAGAGCATACTCATTGACGAACAGGAGGAACTCGACTCGTTAAAGGGCCGCGGCGCTCTTATCGGAGATCCTACCGTTGAATTTTTAGAGACGGCCAACCCTACCAGCAACCTGATGAACGGCGACTTTGTCTGGGATATTAGTGCAACCCCTACCCCACCATTTAAGAGCGGAACGGCGCGCGTATCGTACACAGACGAAGGCTTTACTGCTTATTTTGGAGGAGGTGAGTAAGTATGTGGTTAGACTTAAAAGGCGCGGTGGTTGCTGACACCGTATACGACAGCGGTGTGCTTACAGCTAAGGACACCAGCTTCACACTCCCGGCAATTTCACAAATGACAGCAGACCTCAACGCGATGGGAACAATGACGGTACCTATTGTCGGACTGCTCGAAAATATGGAGCTCTCGATCACAAAGATCGGCGAGGATAAAGGGCTCGGGAAAATGTCAAAGCTCGACAAGCACAGCTTTGAATTTAGATGGGTGCAGAACGTAGTCAAAGCAGACGGCTCCACCTCACCGGAGGGCTGCAAGGCTTTTGTCAGAACATTCCCACCGACTGCGCTCCCGGGTATCGGCGCAGAAATCGGATCCGCTTCGGAAAACGAGCTCACCTACACCGCGAACCGCGTGCAGATCTTTGTCGGAGGTTATGAGTACCTGCTCGTCGACAGACTGAGCCAGATCCTCAGAATTGACGGCAAGGACTACATGAGCGACATCAACAAATTACTGTAAAACATGGCCGCTGGCAGAACGCCGGCGGCTTTTTCTATAAAAGGAGGAACCAAAACCATGAGAACCCAGACAGAAGAAAGAGGAACAATCACACTCAACAAGCCGGTGCTTATCAACGGCGTGCAGGTTACTGAAATGAGTTACGACACCGACGAGATCAGCGGCGAACTCTATGCGCAGGCTGAGGCTCACAAAATGAAAGCCAGCGGCTCAAAAGGTGGAAACCTTGCGGGAGCTGTCGAGCTTGACTACTCCCTGCATTTATACATCGGCTTCGCTGCTGTCATTGCAGTAAACCCTTCTTACACATTCGAGGACATGGAGAGGATCAAGGGTAAGTCCCTCACTAAATTCTCTAAAATCGGCCGAGGTTTTTTTATCGGATCGGGAGACTCAGGGGCAGACAGCTCAGACGAGCAATCAGAGACTACTCCAGAACCTTCCACACCAGCACGTCAGAGCTCGAAAGGAAAAGAGTAATTGATTTTATAGTCGAGTACGCAGAGGCGGCCGAGGATCTCGCCGCCGAGCAAAAACGTCGACAGAAAAACAAACCACCGCAAGTGTTAAAGCACAAGAAAGGCCGAAGGAGGTGATACCGTGGCGAGTAGCAAAACACTACAAGCGATCGTGGAGATTGCGGGCTCATTAAGCCCAACACTCGGGAAAGCCGCAGAGGAGGCCAGCAAATCACTCGAGGGCATAAACCTGAAGCTGTCGCCGTAGGTGCTGGCGTTGCTGCTGCGGGTGCCGCTATCGGAAAAGCTACCATTGAGGCCGGCAAGTATCTCGTAGATCTCGGCGGGCAATTCGACAATGTAGTCGACACGATCAGGATCGGAACCGGAGCCACCGGGGACGCCCTCGACGCTCTCACCGATGATTTTAACGAGGTTTACAAAAGCGTACCAACAACAATGGAGGACGCCAGTCAGGCGATCGCCGACTACAACACGCGCCTCGGTTTGACTGGCCCGGAATTGCAAAATATTTCAAAGCAGGCGATCCAAGTGTCGGACATGCTGGGGGACGACCTCGGCGGCGTTATCGAGGAGTCAAGCCAAGCCTTCCAAGCGTGGAACATCGACGCGGCCGACATGGGCGACGCTATGGACTATGTGTTCAAGGCGTCACAGTCAACCGGTCTCGGCTTCACTGACTTAATGAGCAGCGTGCAGCAGTTCGCTCCTCAGCTTCAAGAAATGGGCTACTCATTCAACGAAGCCACCGCCCTGATCGGACAGCTCGACAAGGCCGGCGTAAATACCAGTGAAGTGCTCGCGGCTATGAAAAAGGGCGTCGGAGCTCTTGCAAAGGAAGGAATATCTGCAAGCGAGGGTCTCGAACAGTATGCCGAAAAGATTAAGAACGCAGGCAGCATGACGGAGGCGACCACTATCGCTTCCGAAATTTTCGGAACAAAAGCCGGCTCCACAATGGCTGCCGCTATCAGAGACGGGACTCTCTCAGTCTCCGATCTGACTGCCGAGCTTGAAAAAAGCACCGAGACTATCGGAGGCGCTGCCGAAGATACTTACGACTTTGCAGAGCGCCTGCAAATGTTCAAGCAGCAGGCTCAGGTGGCTCTCGAGCCGCTTGCAAATACCATGTTTGACACCCTCAATCAGCTAATGCCGGTAGTCGGTGAAGCTATGGAGGGACTGATCCCAATTATTCAGGGCTTGACTGAGACAATTATCCCGGTAATTCAAGACATAATGCCGCAGTTGATCCCTCTTTTTCAAGATTTTGTACCGGTACTTTTGGAGACGGCCCAGACGATCGGCCAGCAGTTGATCCCGCCGCTGCTTCAAATGATCCAGCAAGTGCTCCCATTGGTTATTCAGTTAGTGAGCAGCGTCCTTCCGCTCCTATCTCAGATCATTGCGGCAGTTTTGCCGGTACTGGTGCAGCTCATAACCGCAATTTTGCCGCCGATCATGCAGATTATATCGGCAGTTTTGCCGGTTGTGATCGAACTACTCAACACGGTGCTCCCTATCCTTATGACGCTGATTAACTTACTCATGCCGATACTCGACACCGTTATGAATTTAATCGGGCCAATTGTGAGTCTGATTGCGACAGCGATCACCCCTCTGATCTCAGTGCTGGGATCGCTTATTTCTCAGGTTTTGGAACTTCTGGCCCCGGCCCTTCAATTTATAGCCGGAATTTTTACGAGCGTACTCGGTACCGCTATTCAGGGAATAGCCCCGATTGTGCAGTCTATAACTCAGATTTTTCAGGGCCTTATCGACTTTATTACTAATGTATTCGCCGGAAACTGGAGTGGAGCATGGCAGGGAATTGTCAGCATTTTCTCGGGTATCGTTTCAGGAATTGCAAATATTTTCAAGGCTCCGATCAATGCGATCATTAGTGGAATTAACACTTTTATCAATGGCATTAACGGCATAAAGATCCCGGACTGGGTACCGGGCGTCGGTGGTATGGGCTTTAGTATTCCAAACATACCAATGCTTGCGACTGGTGGCTTTACCGAAGGCATAACGATCGCCGGAGAGGCTGGCACTGAGGCCGTTATCTCATTCGACCGAAGTGTCAGGGCTGCCAATATAGGCTACTGGGAAAAGGCTGGAGAAATGCTGGGCGTATACGACAAATCAGAGACAGCCCTCGCGGGTAATCTCCTGAGCGTTGACGACTTTTCTCTGGCTGAGCTATCTCAGCCTTCTACCACTATCGTTTACGATTTTAGCGGCTTCACATGGAGCCCGGTTATTGCTGGCGGTAAGGTTACAGAGGACAACGACGACCTCATGCAGAGGCTCAAAGCTCACGAGGCCGAGTTCTTCGACTGGCTGGAGCGCTGGATCCAAACAAGGGAGGTGACTGCTTTTGCGTAGAGTTACATCATACTACGAGTACACCACACAAGACGGCGACACATTCGACCTGCTTGCGTTAGATATGTATAACGACGAGCGTCTGGCTCATTACATCATCGAATACAACCCAGACTATGCCGACGTGATTGTATTCGAGGGCGGCGTGCAGTTAAAGCTCCCCGTTGTTGAGGAGGCAGAAACCTCGGAGACAGTACCACCGTGGAGGGCGACAGCATGAGCGAATTGTTATTAAATTATACGGACGTTTCCGAAAAGGTGGCGCTCTCCTCCTGCGTGCATGAAATGTATGCGGGAGGACGCTCTGACTCTTTGCGCGTCAGAATATCAGACACAGACGGACAGTTCGACAAATGGAATTTAAGAACCGGATCACCGGTTGAATTTAAGGACTCAGGAACAGGCACGGGAAAAATGTTTTTATACTCCTCGGCTCCCGACTCCAGCTACTACGACCTGCGCGCTTATTCTATGCCGCCAAGCGGTACGATCCCGAGCTCTAAAGCATGGGAGCGCGTTCATTTTTCACAGATCGGCCAAGAAATTGCAAAACGGCACGGGCTGGAGTTTGAAAGCTACGGCGTAGCCGATCATGTGTACGAATACAGGAAGCAAGAAAACGAGGAGGACTTCAAGTTCTTCGGCCGCCTATGTACGCTCGAGCGTGCAGCTCTCACAATATACGACGGTAAACTGATCGCAGCCTATGAGCCATATCTCGAGGCAATAGAGCCAGCGATCACAATCGACACGACCGGTTGCCATGTAGAATATGAGGACAACAGCGTCCTATCGTATGGATCGGCAACGGTATCTTGCGGACCTTACACCGGAACATATAAGGCACCGGGAGAAAATTCTCGAATATGGGTACCGCAAAAGCCTATTAAGTGCCAGAGCACCCTCGAGGCGATCCGCTTCGCTGCAGGAGTATTGCGAGAAAAAAATAAAATGCTCGTATGCGGCAGCATTGAGGCGAGCCTCATGCCGATATATGCGCCCGGAATAATGGTGAACATACTAAACCAGCAGGCCCCGTCATGGAGCGGCGCCTTTTATATTTACAAAGTGCGGCACGATTACGGAAAGCACAAAACAAAAATATTTTTCAGAAAGAAACTGGAGGGCTACTAATGGACGGAACCATAAACAAAGGCGTGATCCTGAGCATTGAGGGCAACACCGCAAAGGTGGCCCCGATGAAGGACACACGGCTCGTGTCTCCTAATATCCAGATAGCTGACAACATCGACGCGGCAACGCTGAAAAAAGGCGCCGCCGTGGCTTATGTCTGCTTCGAGGACGACACCGGCCTCATATTTGCAACACTGAGCTAGGAGGCGATCACACATGGCAGTAATGGCAAAATGGAGAAACAAAACCTTCGAAGTCTCCAGAAAGAAAGTAAACCCGCTGAAAAACTTCTCTACTTCGACAACGATCAAGGGTGACGACTCCAAGAGTAAAAAGAAAAAAACCGAGCTCGTACCCTTTACCTTCGACATTGACGTACATGCAAACGCCGGAGTAAACCCTCAGAAAGAGTACGAGTCGTGGTGCTCTCTCATTAAAAGCACCGGAGTGTTATATTTGCACGGCCGTCGCTTCGGCAGAGAAACCAGACTAAAAGAGGTAAGCCTCTCAGGCGTCATTATGGACGATTACGGCCGGATCCGCTTCGCTACGATCGGGCTCACATTCGAGGAGGTAAACAAGAAAGAAACCAGCGGAAAATCTGGCGCCCGAGCTGCCGCCTCAGAAGCAAAAAAAGCAGAGAAGAAAGCAGCCAAGAAAAAGGGCAAAAAAGTGACAATATCAGTAGGCAGCAGCGTGAAGCTGACCGGCTCATACTATGCGGACGGTGAGAAAATTCTCAATAGTGAAAAAAAGCGAGTTCTGAAGGTTGGAAAAATCAACGGAAACAAAGCATACCTCCCGCAGGTCGACGGCTGGGTATATATCAGCACGCTGTCCCTCGTGTCATAAAGGAGGCGATCACATGCTGGCAAGCAACAACGGAGATCCGCGACAATGCGCGGCCAATCTCCTGAAACTTACGAGAGGCGAAAACCCCTATGATCGTATCAAGGGGATCGACGCAGCAATAACAGACGCACCCAGCGCCTCGGCGCGTTATGACGCGATTGCGGAGGCTGAGTGGGTACTTGACACTTACGAGCCGCGCGTCGAGGTCGAAGGCATTGACTTCGAGGCTCCAGACGCACAAGGCGGCGATTTTTCAACTATAACACAAATTAAACTAAGAGAGGAGGAGGACAATGAGTAGCACCAGCGAATTGCAATTCATAGAAACAGACGCCGGCCAGATCTACGACTTTATCATGTACGTTTTAGAGAATGGCGTCACCGAGGAATTATACCCCGGAGACGAGCGTCGAATTTTTGGAGAAACGCTTGCAACTCTCGTTGTAGCGCTTTACTCCACGATGAACGACTCAGCAAAGCAGTCAACTCTCCGCTATGCAAGGGGCGACGTTCTCGACGCTCTGGGAGAATTTGCGGGAGTGTTCAGGATCGAAGCACTACCAGCGACAACAACGGTTCGCTTTTCTCTCAAAGAAGCAGTAACGCAAAACATCATCATCACCAAAGGAACCCGCGTAACTTCGGACTACTCTCGCTACTTCAAAACCACGGAGACCATAGTCCTGCAGGCTGGTTCCTTATATGTCGACGCCGAAGTCGAAAGCGAGGAAGGCGGCACAGCATACAACGACATACCCGTCGGCGAGATCAATGTGCTGGTTGATATGATCCCATTTATTGACGGAGTTTCCAACACTGAGGAAACAGCCGGAGGCGGCGACGAGGAAAACGACGAAGATCTGAGAGAAAGGATCCGACTCGCGCCAGCCAGCAGATCCACGGCCGGGCCTAAAAACTCATATAAATATTACGCCGTATCTGCTGACGCAACCGTGGCCGACGCACATGTAAGCTCACCGAGCCCGGGCGTTGTTGTAATTACGCCTATTTTGTACGGTGGAGAAATACCGGATCAGACCGTACTCGACAAAGTTCTTGCAGCCTGCAACGCTGACGACGTTCGCCACTGACTGACAAAGTGGAGGTATCTGCTCCGACTATTCAATCTTACGATATTGAGCTGAAATATTACACAACGGCAGCCAATGAGACAGCAGTCGTCGAAAATATAGAAAGCTCCGGCGGCTCAATCGACCAGTACATATACTGGCAAGGCAGCAGCCTCGACCGGAATATCAACCCGGACTATTTGAGAAAACTCATACTTTGCCCGGAGGACTCAGGCGGCAACCACCTGACCGGCGCGGATCGCGTCGATATTATTAAACCGGTATACACCGAGCTGAGCGCAACGACGGTGGCGAAATTTTCCGGCAAATTAACGGTATCGCATGAAGTGGAGGGGTAAAACATGGCAAGAATGAGCATTTTTAACCCCGACATGGCGAAGCTGCTCCCTAAATTTATGAAAGCGGACAAAACGGACGTGGCACTTTCTCACGCTATGGACGTTCTGCTCGCTAAACCGGCGAACAGAGCCAAAATTCTGCGGAAATGGGACCAGATCGACAACATGAACGACACGCAGCTCGATGAAATGGCGTGGGAGTTTAATATTGACTGGTGGGACTCCTCTTTCTCTCTGGAGACTAAAAGATCAGTAATACGCACATGCTACCGAGTCCATGAAAAGCGCGGCACAAAATGGGCGGTTGAGGAGCTTATCACCTCGGCCTTCGGAATGGGTAAAGTTACAGAGTGGTTCGAGTACGGCGGCCAGCCGTACTGGTTCAAAATTCAGACAAGCGCAACACTCACAAAGGACGGTATGCTTTATTTTTTGAACATGATCGACAAGGTAAAAAATGCGCGCTCTCATGTTGAAATGATCGAAGTTACCAGAACGATCCAGCAGCCGCTCCACGGAGGCACCGCGTACCATTCATTCAGTAAATGCGTAGTTTTGGATCATTTTCAGGAAACACGCAAGGCAGAAATCACCCAGCACGGAGGAACCAGCCGAGGATCCTACCACAGCCGCAACAGCATTATGGACTACTTTGCGTTGGAATACTCTGCGAGCATTGTGTCGAATGTCGGCACGGCAGCAGGTCAGAGCCAAGGCAAAGCTGGGGCAATAGAACATTTTGACGACGTACAACCTCTGGAGCTTCAACTGGCTGCCGGAGTTGCACATACAAACCACATTAAAAACATCATAAAGGAGGAATGATTGCATTATGGCAGAATTTAACAATGCAGTAATGACAAACGGTGGCGCCGCCTTGCTGGCAGCCACAACCGCCGGAACCGCAAAGATCAAGTTCACAAAGCTGGTGGCTGGATCCGGCACCTATTCAGACTCAGAGAAAACCAGAGCAAGCCTGCAGGCGCGCTCAACACTCAAAGCGCAGAAACAAGAGATCCCGTTCTCTAAAATTGAAATGGCGACCGATACATGTGTAAAATTGACGGCACTTATCTCAAACGCTGAACTCTCGTCCGGCTATTATGTGAACGAGATCGGCCTTTATGCGGTTGATGAATTACACCCGGCCGCCGCTCCGATCCTCTACTCGATCGCGGTCGCAATCGTGGCAGACTACTTACCGCCGTACAACGGGTTGACGCCTTCAACCATTACGCAGGAATACTTTGCGACCGTTGACAATGCTCTGGAAGTTACAATTCAGGCCAAGACCGGAGCCGTCGCTCTGGCCGAGGATCTCGAAGCTACAAACGAGGAGCTCGCGAGAGCCATGTCCGACAACGATCGCCTCTATGCCGGCAGAGACCTGACCGCTGTCTTTGCGCTGGAGATTGCGAAGTATTCAGACGCATGGGCGTGGATCAAGGCAAGGATCAAAGCTCACAATTTTACCGGTATTCATGTAGCTGACTATATTCCTATCACGATGAACGGCCAGACGGTGAAAATGCAGGTTGCCGGTATTGACACATATTACAGAACCACCGATCAGCAGCTCAGCCACCACGTTGATTTTATTAGTAAAGACTGCTTTAATCAGACGGTCAAATGGAATGAAGCCAATAACAACAACGGAAACGCTGCAAATAACTCACCGTACATGGTAAGCAACCTGCACACGTTCCTCACTACTACCCTTTACGGCTACCTTCCGGCAGCAGTCAAGGCCGTAATCAGCAACAAGCGCACCCTCATGGAATACAGATACAGCGCAAGCGGCGCACTCACTGACGGCACGAGCTGGGGCTGGCAGGATCTCGGTCCTCTCTGGGTGCCCCTCGAGTATGAAATCTTCGGCTCAACTATCTGGGGGACAAAAGGTTGGAGTCAGGGGCAGGGCGTACAGTACCCGATCTTTGCTAACAGCTTTTTGAACCGTATCAAGGGCGCCGGAAATGGCGGCGGCCGCTGCGACTGGTGGACCGCTTCTGTCAGGAGTGGCTACTCTGCTCGTTGCGTGGGCGTCGGCATCTACGGGGGCTCCGGCAACTGGGGCGCCAGCAACGAGCTTGGCGTCCCGGTCTGCTTCCGAATTGACGAGGCGTAAGCGCGGCATAATTTCAAAATCCGGCTACCTCGTGTAGCCGGGTAACTGGAGGCATAGAATGAGTAACGTATACACCAGAAACCGTAAAAAGACGCCGTTCGACGTCCTTGCGAACGCCGAGAAACTCCAAGATCTTGTAACGCTCTATGTTATGAATGAGAGGTATGTGCCTAAAAAGTGGCGCTTTATGATCGGTCAGGATCTTATCAAGAAAATTGACGAGCTGAACGACAACATAATCGCCGCGAACAGTATCTACGCCATGAGCGAGCAGGATCTCGCGAGCCGTAAGGCATACGCCCAAAAAGCGATCGCGAACGGCTACCAATTACAGAGAAAACTCTCCCGCCTTATCAGGTGCGTGCCTTCGGCCACGGCCGCAAGCCTCGAAGAAATCACGGGCTTATTGAACCAAGAGATCGACGATCTGAAAGGCTGGAGGAAAAACGACAAAATAAGAGCCAGATAATAAACTCGGGTTATTTGCTGAAAAGTGTCACGCGGCCGCTGCAACTGGTGGACCGCTTCTGTCAGGAGTGGCAACTCTACTAATTGCGTGAACGTCAACAACAACGGGAACTCCAACAACTGGAACGCCAGCAACGAGCTTTACGTCCCGGTCTGATTCCACCTATATGCCAGACAGAGTAGAAAAATCGAAATCAGTGCCAGAGTGGAAGGAAGGAGCAAATAACCCTCGCCGTCAAGGCGTAAATAAGAGCCCAGACGCTACCGGGTGGACGCTGCTTGCATGGCGCGGAGTTTGTGCGAGTCCTCCGCGTTTCATACCCGTTGTACTATGCGGCTAATTAAACGCATGACAGCCGTGCTGGGTAATAACAAAGGAATGAGCTAAATTGTGACAAGCGAAGAAAGACGAGAACAACGATACCAGAGACGGAAAGCTGCAAGGCTGAAAAAGAGGCAGGAAACAATCGGGAAATATGATGATTTTGAGCGCGTGGCCTCTCTGAACTCTCTGTATGAAGCAGCAAGGGAAGCCTCAAAGGGCGTCGACTGGAAAGCCAGCGTCCAGAGGTACAACTCTTTGCTGCTTTTTAATATATCCAAAACACGCGCCGAGCTGCTTACTGGGAAAGATATACGCCGCGGTTTTATCTGCTTTGATATATGCGAACGCGGCAAGCTGAGGCACATCAAAAGCGTGCATTTTTCCGAGAGAGTTGTGCAAAAATCATTTTGCACTAACATCATATACCCAACTTTCACCCGCTCCCTGATTTACGACAACGGGGCGAGTCAGCAAGGAAAAGGCACCCAGTTCGCGGCCAACAGACTGACAACTCACTTGCGGAGGCATTTCAGGAAATACGGACGCGAAGGCGGCATACTTCTGATTGACTTCTCGGACTACTTCGGGAATGTGGCGCATGAGCCGCTTTTTAAGATATACCGGCAGATCTTCACGGATCCACGCGTCATAGCGCTGGGAATGAGCTTTATTTCTGCCTTCGGCGATAAGGGCCTCGGGCTGGGAAGTGAAACGAGTCAGATCAATGCCGTAATGCTTCCGAACCGCGCGGACCATTACGCGAAGGAAATGCTCAGGATCCGAGGCTATGGCAGATACATGGACGACACCTATCTGCTACACCATAGCATTGCATACCTCGAGGAATGTCTCGAAAAGCTCCGGGCAATATACTCGGAATATGGCATAGTTATCAACGAGAAGAAAACAAAAATTGTAGACCTCAAACACGGCTTTACATTTTTGAAAACTCATTTTTATATCACAGAAACCGGCCGGATCATCAAAAAGCCGTGCCGCGACAGTATCACCAGAGAACGCCGAAAGCTGAAAAGGCAGGCGGCTCTCGTAGCTTCTGGCGTCCTGACTTTTGACGAGGTTCGACGTTCCTACGCCTCATGGCGTGGCAGCATGTCGCACCGGGACGCATACAGAACCGTGCAAAGCATGGACCGCCTATTTAATGGGCTGTTTATAGATCAATGGAAAGGAGGACCACAACCATGAGAACCAGAGAAGAAATGGAGGCAGAAATCAGGGGCTTACAGCAGTTACTCGCTGCGACAGATTATAAGGCCCTGAAACATGCCGACGGCGCCCTCACAGATGAGGAGTACGAGCCGACACGCACCCAGCGAGCTGAATATCGCAAGCAGATCAACGACCTGCAGGCAGCGATTGAGACGCTCGAGACCACCGAAGGGCAGGTGGTAGACAATGAGTAACCTCGAAATTATTGAAACGCAAAACGCAATAATTTCCAACATGGCCCAGATCAATGCCGAGCTGCACTCCAGACTCGAGCAATATGAGGCCGTGGCTCAGAACGAAAAAACCGCGCAACTGGAGGAAGCGACCGGCAACATGATCGGACGCCTGAAGGCCGCCGGCATTTTTGAGGAAGGAGGGATCCTATGACAGATCTGAGCATTTTCATCACGGTGGCCGGGCTCTGCCTCTCTGTCGCTACTTTCTATTTTGGGCGCCAGTCAGTAACCAAAGCAGACGGAAAAGCCGCCGGAGCTCTGGAAACGGACCTGCGCTACATCAAGGAAAGCGTCGGCCGTATTGAGGGCCAACTCAACAGAGACGTGCAACGACTGGAGGGCCGGATCGACGAGATCAGCAACCAGCTCGCCGGAATTAGCAACACCGCCGGCCGAGCCCATGAGTCAGCCAAAAGCGCGCACAACCGCATTGACGAGCACCTCGAACGCGAGCACAACATACAGACGGATCGGAGGCGATCAAATGCGGAAACCTAGAAAAGAATTTTCTAAGACCATATTACGAGCGGTAGCTGCTGCCACCGTCGTGATCGTGGTCTTTTCTTTTGCCCTCATGTGGAGAACCGGCGACACCTCGCCGCTCGCCTACATCATACCGGGAATATTTACCGAGCTTTCTGCTGCTACCGGTTTTTATTTTTGGAAGGCTAAGGCTGAGAATGAGATCAAGCTCGACACTATCAGGCGTCAAAAGGAGTTAGAACAATCTAAAAAGCAGAACACTGAGCCCGGAGAATATGATCCGGGCTCTAACTATGAAGGAGGTACACCATAATGACAGAAAAAGAATTAAGACAGAGCTACGTCAATGCAGCCGTTTCCTATCTGGGCTGCAAGGAAAGCAACGGCAGCCACAAGAAAATTATTGATCTTTACAATAGCCACAAGCCCCTCGCCAGAAACTACGCCGTAAAATATACGGACTCATGGTGCGCGACTTTTGTCTCAGCTATGGCTATTAAAACGGGACTTACTGACATTATCCCGACCGAGTGCGGCTGCGGCCAGATGATCCAGCTTTTCCAGAAGCTCGACGCATGGGAAGAAAATGACGCATACAGACCGAGCACCGGCGACGTTATTTTTTACGACTGGGACGACAACGGAGTCGGCGACGATACCGGCTGGCCTGAGCATGTCGGCATTGTAGTGAGCGTATCAGGCAACACGATCAAGATTATCGAGGGCAACAAGAGTGACTCGGTAAGCTATCGCGAACTCGCTGTAAACGGCCGCTATATTAGAGGCTACGGCGTGCCTAAGTACAGCAGCAAGGCAACCGGCGCCGGATCTGGATCTGGCAACGGCGGCGGCCTGAAATACTCAAAGGGCGATATTGTAAACTTTACCGGTTCCAAGCACTACACAAGCGCGAACGCCATCAGCGGTCCTTCCTGCAAGGCTGGAAAAGCAAAGGTAACAGACACCGCAGAGGGTACGAAGCACCCTTATCACCTGATTGCAGTCAATGGATCGGGATCGACCGTTTACGGCTGGGTAAATGCCTCAGACATTGCGGGAGCCTCTACTGCTGCCGCCTCTGGCTCTATTGCGGAGGGCAAAACAGTCAAGGTAAAGAGCTCGGCCGCAAAGTACGCAACCGGCCAGACGATCCCGAGCTGGGTGAAGTCCAGAAAATACACGGTACAGAAAATCGACGGAGATCGCGCCCTCTTGAAAGAGATCACAAGCTGGGTGAAAATCTCCGATCTTGAATTAGCATAAGGAGGGCAACGGAATGGATCAGGAAACTCTCAACACACTCATGTCAATGGTTATTTTGCCTCTGCTGCTGGCTCTCTCAGGCTTCGCGGTTGCATGGCTGAGAAAAAAGACGCAGGAAATCACGGCAAACATTAACGACGCAACTGTCCGCAAGTATGTGGATCTCGCAAGCGACGCCGTAACGAAAGCCGTACAGACAACCTTCCAGACCTACGTCGACGCATTAAAGGCGCAGGGTAAGTTCGACAAAGAGGCCCAGCTCACGGCATTGCAGAAAGCAAAAGACACCGCTACTGCTCTTATCACCGACGAAGCCAAGCGAGTGATCGCTGAGGCTTACGGAGATTTTGACAAGTGGCTCGCCTCTACGATCGAAACCCTCGTCAGGGAGGATAAGAGAACGGCGCCTGCTGCCGCTGAGGAAAAGCAGACACAGATCGCCACTACTGCTGCCACCGCTGCCGCTTCGGTAGCTGCCACGGTAGCCCAGACGGCAGTCGCTCAGGCTACTGCTGAGGTAAAGGCTGCCAAAGCCACGGAAACGGCCACAGAATAAGCCACAGGCGGCCAGAATTAACACAAAGACGCTCACCCGGTAATTTTATCGAGTGGGCGCCTTTTTTTGCGTTCTGGGGCATTTTAGACGCTGCTCCCTATTATTTTAATATCTTGTGCAAGATAGACAAAAGCTCCGGCAGAGGTTTGGTGAGTGTGTGTATTGTTATCTTGTGCACGATATAGTATTATAATATCAGAAACAAGGAAAACCGCAGAAAACAAGGAGGCAGCTCATGAAAGTCACAACGTACACAATCAACAAAGGAACCGCTTCTCAGTATTACGGACTGAAAAGCGTAAACGATAACCACGTTTTATACCATGCACCGAATAACTGGAAAACAAAGCGCGGAGCTATAAACTGGGCCAAGAAAAACGGCTACGAGGTAGAAGAATAGGAGGCAGGCTATGAGAGGAACCAGAAAAGCAAAAGAAACAGAGTACCGAATTTTTAAGGAGTTCAACACCAAAACAGATCGCGACCGCGTATATCTGACAGCCGGGCACAAGATCCGCGTCGATATATTCAAGGGCTACCTCTGGCAGGTTCCTGAGCTCCTTCGGTGTAAAAACTGGAGGATCGGCGACTCATGCGACAAAGGCGTCTGCAAAACGTACTACATCGACATATTGCCAGCGTAGCGGGTTGTTGTCGTGTGCATGATATGATAAAATTACTCTGAAGGAGGCGATACAGTGGCAAGAAAAGCGACAAAGACACCGGAGGAACTGGCAGCAGCCCACACCAAGTACAAGAACGCATGGCAGCGGGAAAACAAGGACCGGATCCCGATCACGGTGCCGATCGGAGACAAGGACCGGATCGCAGCATGGGCCAAGTCAAAAGGCTACCAGAGTACAAACTCATACATAACCGACCTCATATACAAAGATATGGGGGAAAGATAACACCCGCAGAAATGCGGGGCACTAATGAAGCCGAGGACGGTCCCAAGCCCGTGAAAATTCAGAGGGGTGCGCATAATGAACAGATCAAGCCCGGTCTGAGTGATAGCTGACAAGTTTTGCTGGTTTTTAATGTGAAAACCTTAAAACGAGACAAGAAGCAGCAGGCGCCGCAGCCAGTCCCGTGCAACCCGTAAACAATAGCCACGCGGCCGAGGAGGCCAGAGAGGAACGGTGATAGCTGCCGAGCTGAGCAGGCTCTATTTCTCGAGCCTTATCGAGAGACGACCGGGCATAACAAAAGCGCCAGAGCCTAAGCCCTGACGCTTTTATTTTTCACTATTTCCGCGTGAAGTTTACCACCACGGCGAACACTTTCTTGAAAAAGTACACCGGGTTCGGCTTCGCGCCATTGAGTGCCGGCAGCGGGACTTGAACCCGCACGTGGTTGCCCACAACAGATTTTGAGTCTGCCTCGTCTGCCATTCCGACACGCCGGCATTTATTCGGTTCCGTCGAACCGAACAAATGAAAGTTTATCATATTTTCTAATAGATTGCAAGTTTATTTTTCCGGGTCTTTCATATTTTTCAAAATGTCAAAGCAGTCAAATGTTGCAAAATAATCCTTCGGTGTCTCTGCACGACGGATAAGCTGTACGGAACCATCTTCCTTCAGAAGTAACTCAGCGGATTTTAATTTACCATTGTAGTTATAACCCATGGAATAACCATGTGCTCCGGTATCATGAATTACCAGATAATCGCCCATGTCAATCTTCGGCAGCATACGGTCCACGGCAAATTTATCATTGTTCTCACAAAGAGAACCGGTTACATCATATTTGTGGTCGCATACGCTGTTGTCCTTGCCCAGCACGGTAATGTGATGATATGCACCATACATTGCAGGGCGCATCAGGTTTACTGCACAGGCATCTACACCAATGTATTCCTTGTGTGTATGTTTCTCATGAATTGCCTGCGTCACAAGGCATCCATAAGGTGCTAACATAAAACGGCCCATCTCAGTATAGATAGCTACATCGCCCATACCTGCCGGAACTAAAATTTCATCATAAACCTTGTGTACGCCTTCGCCGATAACACGGATGTCGTTTGGTTCCTGGTCTGGTGTATAGTTCACACCAACTCCACCGGAAAGGTTGATAAAGCTGATATGGCAGCCTACTTCTTCTTTTAATTTAACAGCTACTTCAAAAAGCTGTTTTGCAAGCATCGGATAATACTCGTTGGTTACCGTATTACTTGCCAAAAATGCGTGGATACCAAAATTCTTTGCACCTTTTTCTTTTAAAATCTTAAAGCCTTCAAATAACTGCTCCGTTGTAAATCCGTATTTTGCATCTCCAGGATTATCCATGATACCGTTGCTCATTTTGAACACTCCGCCCGGATTGTATCTGCAGCTTATGGTCTCCGGAATCTTTCCGATTGTCTTCTCTAAGAAGTCGATATGGGTAAAGTCATCCAGGTTGATGATTGCGCCAATCTTGTCTGCAAATTTATATTCATATGCAGGAGTATCATTGGAAGAAAACATAATATGCTTTCCGTCAAAGCCCTGGGAATCAGCTAACATCAGCTCTGTCTGGGATGCACAGTCGCAGCCGCAGTCATACTCTTTTAAAATATCTAAGATAAATGGGTTCGGGGTTGCCTTTACAGCAAAATACTCACGGAATCCCGGATTCCATGCAAACGCCTCTTTTACTGCCTTTGCATTTTCACGGATGCCTTTTTCATCATAAAGGTGAAACGGTGTCGGATATGTTTTTACAATTTCTTCAATCTGTTCTTTTGTCACAAATGGTTCTTTCTTCATAATAGTTAGTCTCCTTCTCGCCTGCAGGCTTCCCGCCGCAGACCTCTTGCCTCAGCTAAGTAGTATTCTAAAATTCCCATTGTGACTTGTCAACCCGTCATTATCATTTTTATATTGTATCTTAAGACTTTTTCTCAATTATGATTCATTTCCCACATGATGTGGAAATGTCAGCGTCACTTTAAAGAAATCCCCATCGATAAGCAGCCCGAACGTTCCATTCATAAGTTCTGTCAGGCTCCGTGCGATAGATAATCCAAGTCCGCTTCCTTCCGTATTTCTTGAGCTGTCTCCCCGGACAAAGCGTTCCTGTAATTCCTCTCCGCTCATATGCAAAGGATTCTTAGAAACATTACGGAATATGATGGAAACATTTTTCTCATCCTGCTCCAGGTCAAGATATACTCTGGTTCCCGGCTGTGCATATTTATAAATATTGCTCAGCAGATTATCAAAAACTCTCCACAGATGTCTTCCATCTGCCAGAACAACAAGCTCTTCCTGCGGATGATGAATCACCAGTTCCAGATTCTTTTGTTCCAGCCGTTCTTCATATTCGCCTGCTGCCTGTGTCAGCAATACCTCCGGTACACATTTCTCCCAGTTCACCTTCAGCACTCCGGATGAAGCTTTGGATGCCTCAATCAGATCTTCAATCAATTTCTTCAGGCGGGCAGACTGTCGTGTCAGCACTTCTAAGTATTCCTGCACCTTCGGATTTTCCACATCCTCTTTGGTCAGCAAATCCACATAATTAATAATAGAAGTAAGCGGTGTTTTAATGTCATGGGATACATTGGTAATCAGCTCTGTTTTAAAATGCTCGCTCTTCATCCGCTCATCCAGTGCTGTCTGCATTCCGCTTCCAATCTGATTCAGATGCTCTGCATAATTTTTAAATTCTCCACGCATATGGCTGGTGTCCATCTGATAATCATAGTCACCCTCTGCAATCTTCTCACCACCCTGCTTCAACTGATTGAGATTTGCCAGTATGATGCAGAATATCAGGAAAAGTGCTGCCTTTTCTACCAGAAATACCAGGAAAATTCCCTCCCAGTTGTAACTGCCTTCCAGTATCAGAATACCGATAAATTCTATAAATATAATGCCCAGTGCAATCACTACACCTTTATAAATAAACGGCATATGCTTTTTAATATAAGACAATGCCTGTTTCAGCCATTTTACAAACCGGCATAACAGCGTGTTGCTCCACAGCGTCTTTGTCTTATGCCTTACTGAGCAGCTCATGAGCAATGCTAAAAGCAGGGTCGCTGTCAATACTGCCAGTATCACAATGGCAGCAAGGGAGCCTATATTCGTTCCGTAAAATCCCCATATGTTTCCAAAAAATCCTGCCACACCGGCTTCAACAATATAAAGCATCAGTCCATAAAGTTCCAATGGAATCTTATCGATAAAACTTTTCTGTATCCTGCCCTCTTCATCCTTCTTTCCGGCAGTCCGTACCAGCGTAACCAGTAAAATAACTGCTCCAATCGTACTTCCTGCAAGTACCGCAAAGATTGCATAGCGGACCTTATATGCAAAATCAATATATTTCATTTTAAAATACAAATCATCATGATAAGTCAAATCCCCCAGCGGGAAGAATGCCACTGCATAAATATCTCCTCTTGAAAGATTTGCATCCTGTTCTTCTACTTCCGTAAATATCTGCTCCGGACTGTTTAAAACATCTATGGAAATTCCCGGATAGCAATAACTGTCATAATTTCCCACGATTGCCATGTATTCCGGAATGACGCTTGCCAGATTTCCGTTTTCTATGGTACAGATTCGTTCCACGGAAGTATCTACACTCTTTTTAAATACATAAAAATTAAAGTTCGTCTCATCAGCCAGGCTGTATGCAAAAGACCGCGCATCCTCTATATCATAATTTACAAAGTCTGAAAAAATTTCTGCTGCCAGATAGGAGCCAATATGCTCCTGAAAGTCTGCCGCTGTTTCCTCCTGGCTGTTTCGATAGATCTGGCTGTCTATCGTTTCCAGCGTAAATACTGCAGATAAAAATGCAATTGAAGTCAGTAGAATAAATGCAATGACTGCAATTGCTCTTCTGATGCCTCTTTTTTTCTTTTTCATGGCGTGTTTCCTCTTTCCATCTTATAGCCCTGTCCCCACACCACTTTTAAATACCGTGGATTTGCAGGGTCATACTCTAATTTTTCCCGAAGATGGCGAATATGCACTGCCACTGTACTTTCTGAGCCAAACGGCGCATCTTTCCATACTTTGCGATAGATATCCTTTGGAGAAAATACAACTCCGGGCTGTTCCATAAACAGTTTCAAAATATCATACTCTGTAGGGGTAAGACTCACCGCATCTCCATCCAGCGTCACAACCTTGGCACTATCATCTAATTCAATGCCACCGATGGCAAGATTCTTCTTTGTCATGTTTCCACCTCCCAGCTGCATATAACGGCGCAGCTGGGATTTTACTCTTGCCTGAACCTCCACCGGATTAAATGGCTTGGTAATATAATCATCTGCTCCCACCATAAGTCCTAAAACCTTATCGTTGTCTTCACTTTTTGCAGTCAGGAAAATCACAGGGACATTGCTGTTCTCACGAATCTTCACCATGGTCTGGATGCCGTCCATTTCCGGCATCATAATATCCATGAGCACAAGATGTATCTCTGTTTTCTGCATCATTTCAATTGCTTCCCGACCGTTATAAGCCTCGTAAATTCCATAGCCATCCGATGCAAGATAGATTTTTAACGCGGACACGATATCCGGTTCATCATCACATATCAATATGTTATACATTTTCTTTTCCCCTTTCCAAGTACACCATTATTGTATCGAATGAACCTTTAAGAACCAAGGCACCAAGTCTTTAAGATTTCTTTAACATCACGCAAATACTGTCTGTATCAACACCATATAAAGCACGGTTCCCACACCGATGCTCAGTAAATTATTTCTTTTCCACACATGTAAAACGATAACTACGAAAACTGCAATAAATTCCGGCAGACCAAAGGGAAACTTCACTACATTTACTGCCTTTAAGCAATAAATAACAAGCATTCCCACAACTGCAGGCGGCAGCACTTTTCCAAGATATTTTACGATTTCCGGGATTTCTTTTTTCCCGCTGAATAATACAAACGGAATTGCCCTTGTTGTAAATACAACCAATCCACAAACCACAATAATTAATAATGACCGTTCCACACTAATCGGCATTTTCCGCTACCTCCTTTTCTTCCATCACCTTACGACCGGATAACAGAATTATCATAATACAAATCATGGATGGCAGAATGAAATTATCACTGCCAAAGATAAGCAGGCAGATAAGAGATGCTGCAATTCCGGTCAGCGCCGGCAAATGATTCCTGCTGGTCAGCCACTGCTCCACAAAAATTACGACAAACAATGCTGTCATGGCAAAATCAATACCCGTTGTGTCAAACGGAATCAGCGTTCCGGCAATGGCTCCGATGGCAGAACCAATAATCCAGTAAAGCTGGTCTAACAACGCAATGGAAAATAGGAATTTGTGCTCATCCACGCCCTCCGGCACTTTTGTAATAAAGAATAAGGAATAGGTCTCATCTGTCAGGGAAAAAATCATATATAATTTCTTTTTTCCCATATCACGGAATTTTTCTATTAAAGACAGTCCATAAAAGACATGCCGGATATTTACCATAAATTCTAAGAATATAATCTGCAGGAAACTGACTCCCGGTGCAAAGAAATTAACCGCCAGATACTGTCCGCTTCCGGCGTACACCAAGATACTCATCAGGATTGCCCAAAGAAAATTGTAGCCTTTTTCCTGATACATCACGCCAAATGCAATTCCTATAAAAAGATAACCTGTCAATACCGGTATCGTATACGGAAATGCTGCTTTCACTGCTTTGACATAGCCATTTTGTTTCATTCTGTAATCCTTCTTTCTAATTCGCCCTTTCTACATCAAACACAATAACTCTACAATATGAGACTTCAAAAAACAAGTTTTTTATGCTATACTAGAATAAATTGTAATTTTAATACACAGCCTGGAATTCGCATCTTAATGAGAAAGAAGAATTTCAGATTATGAAAGGAGTTCTATCCATGCAGATTGATCCGATTACCGCTGCGCTTGGAAGTACCGCTGCTTCCACAACCTCTGTAAACGGTGTAAATAATTTTGAATCCTATTTAAATAATGCAGGCAACAATTCCCTTGCATCTATCTTTCAAAAAGCCTCCGATACCTATGGTGTCTCTGTTTCTCTTCTGACCGCCATGGCAAAGCAGGAATCCAATTTTCAGGCAAATGCCACTTCCAAATCAGGAGCCATGGGCATCATGCAGCTAATGCCTTCCACTGCTTCTTATTTTGGCTGTACCGACCCTTATGACCCGGAACAGAATATTATGGCAGGTGCCAAATATATCAGCGAGCTTTTAAATAAATACAACGGAGATACCTCCCTTGCTCTTGCCGCCTACAATGCAGGCAGCGGCAACGTAGCAAAATACGGTGGAATTCCTCCATTTAAAGAAACCCAGAATTATGTAGCCAAGATTACCGGCTATATGCAGGAAGGTGTCACTCTTCCGGACGGAACAGCCGTTGCTGCAAGTGCAAACAGCAATGCTGCCTACAATGCAGGCACTGCAGATAATTCCCTTTCTGTTGACCAGTGGGATTCCCTTGAGCAGAATGCCCTGCAGGATATTCTTGACCGCTTCTTTAATTATGATGACTATTTACGGTTTTTGAATATGTTTATGAAATTTATGTAAGATGACTGTAAAAATGCAACCCGGATATTTGTTACTTCCTAAAAAGCATAGTTTTAGGGGCATTACAAATATCCGGGTTGTATTTTTTTGCGGATTTCTGGAGGAGCCGGGAATTCTGGCTTCGCTGACTCTCGTCAGGGTAAAAGGCTGGCATTTCTGCGGTTTTTTACCCAATTCAAAGATTCCTACAGCTCCTTCATCATTTCCTGTACTAACTTTGCACAATGCTCTGCTGCTTTCTTTTCAAAAGTTGGATAATCCTCCTGTGCAGAGCCATCTGCTTTATCTGAAATTGCACGAATGACTACATATGGGATGTTATTTAAAGTTGCTGCCTGCGCGATGGAAGCTCCCTCCATTTCCGTGCAGTCCGGATGAAATTCTGCAATCAATGCATCCTTTATCTCTTTGCTGGAAATAAACTGGTCTCCACTTACTACGCGGCCTCTGTTACATGAATATCCGGATTTACTTTTTTACATACCTCTACAGCAGTCTTACACAACTTTTCATCTGCCACAAAAGCAAGCTGCTCTAATCCCGGAATCTGTCCTTTTGCATAGCCTAATGGTGTCACATCCATGTCATGCTGAATAGCATCCTTAGATACTAAAATATCTCCGATATCCAATGCAGGATTCAAAGAGCCTGCTACACCGGTATTGATAATATGTGTTACATCATATAAATCTGCAAGAATCTGCACGCACATTGCTGCATTTACTTTTCCTACACCGCACTGTACCACTACTACCGGCATTCCTTTTAAATTACCCTCATGAAATTCCATGCCGGCTTTCTTTGTAATCTGGTCTGTATCCATATTTTTCTTTAATGTTGCTACTTCTAATTCCATAGCACCGATAATTCCGATTTTACTCATGTTTTCTTTCCTCTTTCTGCTAATTTCCTACTTATGCATTACGCAATACATTTTTCATATCTGCTTTAAAGCAAATTTTCCAAGTATCCTCTACGCCGGATAATTCAGGTGTGCATCATCAATATGATAGAGCACATTATTTAAATAGCGGTCTGCCAGATAGTTTGCCATACCAAGGTTCATATCAAGATAGTTGCCGCAGTCTTTTGGACTTGCGCCCGGTACCTCACCTTTAAAGTCACGGATGAACTCAAACATGCGAATCATCAGTGGCACGATATCTTTGGATGTATAGTCTCCCGCCAGCAATAAATAAAAGCCTGTCCGGCAGCCCATTGGTCCAAAATACACGGTCTTTCTGGCATACTCTGCGTCATTTCTTAAAAAGGTTGCACCAAGATGTTCTATGGTATGCACCTCTGCGGTATTCATAACCGGTTCATCATTTGGTGATGTCATTCTTAAATCAAAGGTTGTTACTGTACTGTCTCCTACTGCATCCTTTCTTGATACATAGACACCCGGCTGCAGTTTTATATGGTCGATTGTAAAGCTTGCTATTTTCTCCATGTGTTTCTTCCTTCTTTCTCTTTTTTCAGAGTAAATTTATCATGCATTTTCTTTTGTGTCAAATATTACAGCTGCAGTGTGCATCCCCGCGGAGCGTTTTTTACTTTACAGGAAAGCAATTTCCTGTAAAGTAAAAAAGTAAGATGCATACCCGATACCTGCTGTACGCATCTTACTCTTTATCTCCGCCATCCTTTATGCGGTAATATTTTTTCCGTTTTCCTGAATGCACTTTGCATACCAGTAATAGCTGTCTTTTGGGATTCGCTTAAAATCTCCGCTGCCATCATCATGTCTGTCCACATAAATGAGTCCGTAACGCTTCTTCATTTCGCCGGTTCCGGCACTGACAAGATCCATGGCTGACCAGATGGTATAGCCGAACAGGTCTACACCGTCCTCGATTGCCTCGCCCATTGCTGCGATATGGTCATTGAGATAGGAAATACGGTAATCATCGTGAATGCTTCCATCTGCATCGACTTCATCCGGTGCACCAAATCCATTTTCCACCACCATCATTGGAAGATGATAGCGGTCCCACAGCTCATTTAATGTATAGCGCAGTCCCTTCGGGTCTATCTGCCAGCCCCATTCACTAGCGGTCAGATACGGATTCTTGGCTCCCTCTAAAAGATTTCCATCGGTCTGCTCTGCTGCATCATCTATCGTGGCACAGTTTGTCATATAATAGCTGAAGGTATAGAAGTCCACACAGCCTGCTTTTAAAATTCCATCATCCTCCGGCTCCTTCTGAATCGTAATTTGATGTTCTTTAAAATAACGGTTCATATAGGACGGATAACTGCCGAACACGGCTACATCTCCGGCAAATTTATTTAATAGCCGGTCTTTGTGCTGGCACTCTAACATATCTTCCGGCCGGCAGGTCAGCGGATACTGCGTAATGTGTCCAATCATACAGCCCACTTTTATTTCCGGACTGATTTTCCTTGCTTCTATCACCGTTTTCGCTCCGGCAACAAACTGGTGATGTAATGCCTGGAATCTTACTTTTTCGTCTACGGTCATGGATTTAAGAGAAATGAATGCTTCCCCGCCGAGATATTTCCCATCAATCAGCCCCAGCGACTTATAAGCACCCATTGGCATTACGCCAAAGTTAATCTCGTTAAATAAAAGCCAGTAATGTACCTCTTCTTTAAAATAATTCATTACACAACAGGCATAACGAACAAAATCATCAATTACTTCCCGGTTTGCAAAACCGCCCCTTTCTTTTGCCAGATACCACGGCATTTCAAAGTGGCTTAATGTCACCACCGGCTCTATGCCAAAGGATTTGCACAGAGTAAAAATATTCTTATAAAAGGAAAGTCCTTCCTGATTTGGCTCCTCTTCGCATCCGGTTGGAAAAATTCTTGCCCAACTGATACTCATGCGATAACATTTGCAGCCCATCTCCGCCAAAAGGCGGATATCTTCCTCATAATGATGATAATGGTCTACCGCATCATGGCTCGGATAGAATGCTCCTTCTTCCATGGTACTGCGAAACATCCGTGGTCTTCCGATTCCGCCACCTTTTATATTGTCCTGTATGGTAAGTCCTTTTCCTCCTTCTAAATATCCTCCTTCGCACTGGTTCGCAGCAGTGGCCACGCCCCATAAGAAATTTTCTTTAAATTCCACTTACACTCCCCCTATCGCTCTATTTTCCTTCCGAGGAATTCACCCAGCCGCTCATCAGAATATATAAGATTTACAGTCTGATAAAAATGCTGATAGCCGTCTCCTGCAAAGGAATGGAATGGTGCATCCTTTTTATAATTCTCCTGCAGTTCCCATTCGAAACAGTCTATCAAATCTGTCAGATAATTTTTCTGAATCGGAATAATGTCATGTGCCGGATAAATTTTATAATCCTCTGTTACTTTTAATGCCAGCTCCTTCAAGCTGTGAAGTGTACTCCGGAAGGGAGCCTGCACATCATTTCCCTGAAAATGCCAGATGTTGTGTGCAGATATCTGGTCTCCGGAAAAGAGCCATTTTTTCTCCTCTTCCAGAAGCATAATATGTCCATAGCTATGTCCCGGCGTATGTAATACCGTAAATTCAATATCTCCCAGCGAAATCTTGTCTCCATGACAGAGAAAATGAGGTTTCGTCTTACTGCTGATTCTCCACTCTGGGAACTCTTCCGGTATCAGTTCTTTTGTCCAGGGCATTTTATTTACCCTGTAATCCATTGCTTTTTTACGCATCTCTGTAGTGTCATTCCAAAGAAGCTTTCCCCAGTCCAGCGGATGTATCCACACTTCATCAAACCATTTGCTTCCAAGACCATGATCCGGGTCACCGTGGCTTAACACCAGCATAACCGGCAAATCTGTAATTGTACGAACCAGTGGCATGATATTTTCATAGCCATAACCAATGTCAAAGAGCATTGCCTTATCACTTCCTATAACAAGATAACAATGCACACTCTCTGTCTCCGTAATCACATAAAGCTGATCCGATATTTTTTCCACTACATTCAGACTTTTTTCCATTAAGCTGCTTCCTCTCCATAAATGCTGTCATCAAATCCTAACACCCAGGTTGATACAAAGCTTACTACAATGGTAATTGCTGCTGCAGCAATTGCAAAATAGAAGTTACTCATCGTTCCATCCGGATTTAAGAAAATCGGCATTGTAAAGAAGGATGGAGCGCCGAAGCTGTATACTCTTACGCTGAAGATTGCGCAGAAGATTGCGTTTACGATACATGCAATCCAGGTAGCAATCAAAGGTTTCTTCATTCGTACACAGATTCCATAAAGGGTAGGCTCTGTAACTCCTGCCAGGAATGCTGTAATTGCACAGGAAGATGCCAGTGTACGAAGGTTTTTATTTTTAGTTTTTAACATACAAGCTAATGCTACACCGAACTGTGAGAAGTTCATTCCGATAAATGCAACGAATAACATATTATCATATCCAGCTGTTGCAAACATGGACATTACAAGCGGAATCAATGCAAGATGCATTCCGGTTAATACTAAAAGTGGTGCAAGACAGCCAACAATTAATACAGAAGACCAAGGTGCTACATTATTGATTGCGGTCAGTGCTTTGCATAAAAGGTCTCCACAATAGCTTCCGATTGGTCCGGTAATACATAACATAACTGGAATCATGATAATAACAGACAGTAACGGTTTAAATACAAATTTAACTGCTGCTGGAACAATTTTAACTACCAGCTTCTCTACATAGCTGAAGATCCAGATAGTTAAAATAATCGGAATTACGGTAGAGCTGTAATTTACTGTTTTCACCGGCAGTCCGAAAAGTGATACAAAGCTTCCCTGCTCCGTTAATCCAATCAATGTCGGACTAATCATAATTGCACCAAGGAAAACACTGGTCATAATATCACAGCCGAATTTCTTGGCAGAAGTATATGCCAGTAATACCGGCAGGAAATATAATGCTGCATTTCCAACCATGCTGATGATGGTATAGGTTGTGCCTTCTGTACTCAGTCCGCACTTGGTTAAAATAATCAGTAATGCTGAAATCAATCCACTACACATAATCAGTGGAATTGCCGGTCCTAAAATGGCAGAAAGCACATTGAGAATTTTTGATACAATTCCATTTTTCTCCGGTACTGCATCTGCTTTTTCAACCTTCTTGCCATCACCGCTGTTTTCAATCTTATGCTTTGCTACAATTGCAGCATAAGCGGATGCTACATCATTTCCAATGATAACCTGAACACCGCCAACACTTTCTACTACGCCCATGACATCCGGCAGCTTCTTGATTCCTTCCAGGTCTGCCTTAGACATATCTGCAAGCTGAAAACGAAGTCTTGTAGCACAGTGAAACAGCTTGGTAATATTTTGTTCTCCTCCCAGCCGGGTAATAATTTCATCTCCCAGCTTCTCATAATTTTTTCCCATAAAGATTCTCCTTTCATAAATGACCCGCATTTATTTTGTTAAGCTTATTATACCATGCTTTTATGTTTCAGGAAATTTATACTTTTGCGTCATTAATAGCGAAATCCTCTGCCTAGCTCTGTCCACCTAACAGCTCTTTTACATAGTCAAAGAATTCTATCATATCCCCTTCTCCGCCATAATGTGCTGCAATAACTTCTGTAATCTGCTTACCGCCATAAGCAAATGGCTTTTTAAGATAAATACGATAAATCTTATTTCTTCCATCCTGCTCATGGTCAATCATAGAAAGACGGCTGCTTCCGATGGTCTCCTCCGACACCTTCCGTTCCGGATATCCATAGCCGATTCTTTTCTTTAAATCTTCAAAGTCTGCCACTTCTTCTATCAGATACAGACTGTCCTTTGTGCCATATTTTTTCCGGAGCTTTTCTTCCGTTTCCTTCCAGTAGTTATTTTCAAGCTTATCAACATTTCTCCCCAGCCGCATAATCTGCTCATTGTCTGCAAAGAGGTCGAGATAAGTAAAGGAAGCATCCTTTAATACCAGCTCCTTTTCCGATGTAATCCGAAGCTGGTAATTCCGGCAATACCGCTCCTTTCTCTGTTCAAATAAATATTCCGGGATAACTGTTATCTCACTGATTCGCTCCCCTAAGAAGCCTTTTAATTTATTCTGTACATTATAAATGCTGCTGGCACTCTGGTCACTGATAAATAAAATATCCGGCTTTCTTCTGTTCCGTTCAATTGCAGATGCAAAATAAAGCACCAGATAGCCCATTTCCGCATCCGGAATCTCTGTATTTAAAACAGGACTTAAACAGGTTCTTAAAAGATGCATTTCCAGCGGATACCGCTTCGCCATTTCTTTGGTATGATTTCCGATATTATTACGACCGTTCTGAATCCGGAGTTCCATTCTTGACACATGGTCTGATAAAACCTCTAAAAGATCCCGCTCCACCTGCAATTTAAGTCCGGTTTCCTCCTGCACCCGCTGGATAAATACTTCTAATTTCTGCAGCATATCCAGTTGAATGTCCGTCTCCTTACAGACCATATTCAATTCCTTTAACCGTGCCTCTACATTCTGCATTTCCATTTCCTGAAAATGATATCCGCAGACTTTCTCTATCTCTTCCACCAGCTCCATTGCCAGTCTGCCCGGACGGTTGATGCCATCCTCTTCCTCTGTTACCGAAAATCCCATCTGGCTTCGCATCATGCATACTGCCAGATAACGTGCAAAATCATGATAGGCTTCTCCCGATACGATAAACTGGTTTCTGGTAAATACTTCTGCCAGAACAGCCTGTAACTTTTTCTGATTTTCTGCAAACTGCTCCATCTCTTCTTCCGAAAACAACATATGATAATCCTGTCTGCTCTGCATGGTCTTCATGCACATGATTCTCTTTACATTCTCCGATGCCTGAATCTTAAGTCCATATTGTCCGGATACCAAAAGATCTGCCCCCGGCGTGCGGCTTATAATCCGCTTTACCTGCGGCAGGTCAGAAGTTACAGATGACCGGGAAAGGAATAATCGCTCAGAAATCGTTCCAATACTGGTATACTCCTTTTCAAACAGCAGCAAAGTAATAATCTGCTTGGAATGCACATAGTTCTCCTGTCCGTAACTTTTCTGTTCCTGCTCTAATGCAATCTTATTTTTCAAAAGATACCCCAGCCGGTTATTAGACTGTATCAGAGGCTCTCCTGACTGTTTCTCATTGATTGCCTTAATATCCATCTGCAGTGTCCTGCTGCTCACCCCGATATTTTCCCGCAGAAGGGAACCACTCATCCAGCCATCTGCACTTTTTAAGACCGCTATAATCTTTAACTGTCTGTCTGTATACATTTCATCCTATCTCCTGATTTTCTTCCATTCTTCTATCAGCCGCTCCAGACTCCATGCAGCATTGGCAGGACTGGTGGACGGCAGCTTGCAGATTTCTGCCTTATCCTTACAGGAACAGTATTTCATAAATAATTCGTAGGCTTTTGCGCCATTTAGGAAAACAGCCTCGATGGGAGCCTCCGTTAACAGCCGTTCAATATCATTCGCCACAACATTTGTTATGCTGCTGTCTGAAGATCCTGCTATGTCGCAGGATGCAATAACATCCCAGATAGCAATATGATTTTCAAGAAGAAATGCCTTCTTTTCTTCTATCGTCTCTGGGACCTCACAGCCGCATACTGCCGCCGTTACTTTCCAGAAGCGGTTTCTCGGATGGCCGTAGTAAAACCGGTTCTCTCTCGACTTGACCGACGGGAACGTGCCTAAGATTAATACTCTGGATTTTTTATCGTATACCGGGGCAAAAGTATGCATAACATGTTCTGTCTCCATCTTGTTTTCTCCTTTATAAAATGCTACACTAAAAAAGTTGAATTACCTTTACTATAAAATAGAATGACAAAATAATCAATTTTAAAGGACGATAATCATTATGTATATTCAATTAAATGGTCAGATTCTCTATTATGAAAAATATGGCGAAGGGCAGCCTTTCCTGCTAGTGCATGGAAATGGCGAAACCCACGAAATTTTTGATGTACTGATTCCGGAGCTTGCCGAACATTATACCGTTTATGCCATCGATTCCAGAGGTCACGGTCTTTCTGCTTCTCCAAAAGAACTTCATTACATGGATATGGCAGACGACATGGCAGCTTTTATTGATGCCTTAGAATTAAAGGCCCCTCTCTTTTATGGCTTCAGTGACGGCGGTATCGTCGGACTTCTCTTAGCTTCGAAATACCCGGATAAGCTCTCCAAGCTTATGATCAGCGGTGCAAACCTGACGCCAAAGGACATCAAAGGAAGAGACTACCGCCGCATCCGCAGGGAATACAAAAAGAATCCGAATCCTTTTTCCACAATGATGCTCAATGAGCCAGATATCCAGCCGGTGGACTTACATAAAATCAAGATTCCAACCCTTGTCTTAGCCGGCGAAAAAGATTTAATCAAGAAAAAGGTTACAAAAAAGATTGCAGAAAATATTGAGCATGCCACTCTGGTTATTGTTCCGGGAGAAGGTCATGGAAGTTATATTGAACACAGTGATAAATTATATCCGCTTCTGTACTCTTTTTTAAACAAATAATCCATTGCAAACTCGAATTGCTGTGCTATAATAATTGCAGACTAAAATGAAAAAGGAGCTATTATGGAACATCTGATTATACCAAAAAATTATCAGTCTCAACTTAACCTGCATGATACACAGATTGCGATTAAAACAGTGAAAGATTTCTTCCAGAATCTGCTTTCCCTGCGTTTAAACCTTTCCCGTGTTTCAGCACCACTTTTCGTTGACCCTGATTCCGGATTAAATGATAACTTAAATGGTGTGGAGCGTCCGGTTACGTTCACCATCAAAGAACAGAATGAGCGTAAAGCAGAAGTTGTTCACTCTCTTGCTAAATGGAAACGTTATGCCTTAAAGCATTATGATTTCAAAGAGGGCGAAGGTCTTTACACCGATATGAATGCTATCCGCCGCGATGAAATCGCAGATAATATCCACTCTATCTTCGTAGACCAGTGGGACTGGGAAAAAGTCATTGCAAAGAAAGACCGCAGCATGGAAACTTTAAAAGATACTGTCCGTACTGTATACAAATGTCTTCGTAAAACAGAAAAATATATGGCTATCCAGTACGATTATATTGAAGAGATTCTTCCGCATGATATCTTCTTCATTACCACTCAGGAATTAGAGGATATGTTCCCTGAAAACACTCCAAAGGAGCGTGAATATTACATAACCAAGGCAAAGGGTGCTGTCTGCATCTTACAGATTGGTGATGTCTTAGAATCCGGCGAGCGTCATGACGGACGTGCCCCGGACTACGATGACTGGTCTTTAAATGCCGACATCTTAGTATACTATCCTGTCCTTGATATTGCACTGGAATTATCTTCCATGGGAATCCGTGTAGACAAGGTTGCACTGCTCTCACAGCTTGATAAAGCAGGCTGCCCGGAACGTGCTAAGCTTCCTTTCCAGAAAGCAATCATTGATGGCAAACTTCCATATACCATCGGTGGAGGAATCGGACAGTCCCGTATCTGTATGTTCTTCCTTCGTAAGGCCCATATCGGAGAAGTCCAGTCTTCTCTCTGGCCGGAAGACATGTGCAAGGCTGCAGCAGATGCAGGTATCCAGTTATTGTAAAACGAACTATGCGTAAATATTAAATCCCCGGTATCATATCTTTTTCGGATATGATACCGGGGATTTCTTATTTTGTAATTATATGCGTGCCCAACTCTACTCTGCACGGATTACATCATGCATATCATACATTCCGGCAGGTTTTCCCTTTAAGAACTTTGCTGCTTCTACAGCTCCTTTCCCAAAGATTGCCTTAGAATATGCCGTATGCTTAAATTCAATCACTTCATCAGTTCCTGCAAAGATTACTTCATGTTCACCAACAATGCTTCCTCCACGGACTGCCTGAATACCGATTTCTTTTGCATCTCTCTTCTTCCGCTCACTGCTCCTGTCTAATTTATAGGAATAGGTATTGTCCATAGCTTCGTTCATGGCATCTGCTAATGCAAGAGCAGTTCCACTCGGCGCATCCAGCTTCTGGTTATGATGTTTCTCTACGATTTCCACATCAAAGCCGGCAGGTGCAAGCTTCTTTATAGCAGTCTGCAATAAATCCATTAAGGTATTGATTCCAAGTGACATATTGGCAGATTTTAAAATTGCAGTCTCTTTGCTGGTCTCAGTAACTTTCGCCAGCTGGTCTTCGGATAAACCGGTGGTGCAAAGTACCAGCGGAAGCTTCTTCTCGCCACAGTAATTTAACAGTTCATCTACTGCCTTCGCATTTGAAAAATCAATCACAACATCTGCTGCAATCTGGCATTCCCGGATGGTCTTATATACCGGATAATCATTTTTCTTTTCATCATAGGTATCAATTCCGGCTACAATTTTCACATCTTCGTCCTGCGCAATCAGGCCGGTTATTACCTGACCCATTTTTCCATTACAGCCATGCATGATTACTTTTGTCATCTCTATCATCTCCAGTTTCTTATACTAATTTTAATCCATATGTACGCATTGCCTGAATCAGTCTCTCCTTATTGGCTGGCTCCATCTCGCAAAGCGGGGAACGAAGCGGTCCGACGTTCTTGCCCATAAGATTTAATGCTTCTTTTATCGGAATCGGGTTTACTTCACAGAATAATGCATCAATCAATGGAAGGGCTTCTCTCTGTAACTGATTTGCTGTTGCAAGGTCGCCTTTGAAGAAGCTTTCACACATATTATGCACTTTTGCCGGAGCAAGGTTTGCCCATACGGAAATTACTCCGATTCCGCCAATGGACATAAGTGGTACAACCAGTCCGTCTTCTCCGGAATATAAATCAAGCTTTCCATCGGTTAAGTACATGGTCTTAGATGCCTGTGCAAGGTTACCGGTTGCTTCTTTTAATCCAACAATATTTTCCTGGGTGCGGAATAATTCTGCAACTGTCTCCGGCAGAAGGTTACATCCGGTTCTTCCCGGTACATTATACATAATAATCGGAAGTCTTGTTTCCTGTGCAATCTTAGAATAATGTCCGATTAAACCTTTCTGTGTTGCCTTATTATAATATGGAGTTACGATAAGTGCTCCGTCTGCTCCTGCTTCTTCTGCTTCTTGGGTCAACTGGATTGCTGTCTCCGTTGAGTTAGAACCGGTTCCTGCTACTACTGGAACTCTGTGTTTTGCAAATTCTACTGCTGCACAGATTACTTTGTGATGTTCTTCCATGGATAAGGTAGAACTCTCTCCTGTTGTTCCTGCAATTACGATACAGTCTGTACCTTCAGAAATCTGTTCTTCAATTAATTCTGCTAATTTGTCATAGTTAACTTCTTCATTTGCTTTCATCGGGGTTACAATTGCAACTCCGGAACCTTTGTAAATAGACATGTTCTTTTTCCTCCACTTTATAAGTATCTTATTTATTGTATGAAGATATCGTTTGTTTTGCTTTTATTACCAGCATAAAAAGAATGTGCCTTGGCACATTCCCGCGCCTGCGGCGGTCGCTTGCGGCATCTACCTTATACGCCGCAGTACGCATCCTCGCGGAGCGTTTTTTACTTTACAGGAAAGCAATTTCCTGTAAAGTAAAAAACCGGCTCACAGGGAGCCGGTTGATATTCCACTTAAATTATTATGGATCATACCGATAGCGCCCCATCTTATTACAAGATGACAGTCATGAACTTCTTCAATCCATACCCAAGATTATTCTTTGCAGGAAAAATAACCTTTCGGCGTGTTCCCCTTTCCTTATGTCTTCTTCTATGTCTGCCATATCCGACCAAGTACTCTTGTCTCACGCAACCTCTACCTTCATATATTAAATTTCTTACCTCAATATAGCACCGCTGATACTATCTGTCAACGTCCTGTGCGGACATTTTACATTTTCTTCCTTATTTTTCCGCAGTAATCTTATAAATCTCGTCAGCATAGCTGCGAATGGATTCTTCTAATACCCTTCCGGTCATAATAATCTCTGTTTCATCCATCTTTGCTTTTAAAACAGCTTCTAATTCTTCCGAAGATATTACTCCTGCATCAATAAGGCCCAGAACTTCATCCAGAATCAGTACATTGCATTCACCGGTAACCAGCACTTTCTTGGCAAAATTCAGTCCGTTTTTCATATTGAGTTTCTCTTCTGCCTGTCTTTCTTCCGGCAGTTCATCATAATTCTCTTCTGATTTTTCAAAACGGAATACCTTGATTTCCGGCTCTAACTGCTTCATATAAGCAATCTGATCATCTGTTTTTCCTTTTAAAAACTGGATAATAATTACACTCTTATTCTCTCCGGCTGCCCGCAACGCATTGCCCAGTGCAGCATTGGTCTTTCCACGACCTGCACCATAATAAATCTGTACGAAACCCTTTTCCATGACAAACCTCCATGCCAATTCTTACAGGGACTCTTAATCCCAGATTTACTTACGATACCACAATTTCCAATAAAAAGCAATGTCTGTATGTTTCATGTTTTCTCAATTATTTTTTATTCCATATATTCAATTTTGCTCACGGATACTTCATAGGCGGTACGCTTCTCTACCTCATCCTCATTTAAGCGTTTGACATACTCCCTGCTCTGGATTCTGCCCCAGATCTGCACATGTACACCCACCTCAAATCTTGCGGCAAATCTTGCATTTCTTCCCCAGCAGATGCATGGGATATAGTCCGATTTCCCATAGGAACGGTTTACCGCCACCAGCAAGTCTGCAATCTCTCTTCCAAGAGGAGTCTTACGGTAAATCGGGTCTTTACAGATATAGCCATCAAGAAGAATCTGGTTGCTCTTCATCTCCTCTGTCTCTTCTTCAATAAACTCAATCTCCCGAACGAATACGGAGAGAACCAGCCGGTTCTTAAGTTCCTCATGTCTGTTATAGGAACGGAACTGTCCGGTCACATATACCTTCTGTCCTATGTAACTCTGCGAAGTGTCAATCAGACGCTCTGAAATCATCAATGGAATGTAGTCGGAAAAATTACTTAATCTGCTGACCGCTACCTCTACCATATAAAAGCCTTCCCCATACACTTCATGACTGTATTGGAAATCGGAAATAATCTCCCCTACAATGGATACCTGGTTGTTTTCTAAAATCTTATCTGCCATGAATTTTTTCTCCTTTATTTAGTGTGTTTTCGAACGGTTTTACAGTACCATTCCAACGGGATGAAACTCATCAAAATCTGTCGATAACCTTTTGGATATATTATGCATAAAGCCGCTTTTCCCTGCATATGCGCTGTGTCCTTAAACAAAGAATGTGCCTTGGCACATTCTCGCGCCTGCGGCGGTCGCTTGCGACATCTACCTTATACGCCGCAGTGCGCATCCTCGCGGAGCGTTTTACTTTACAGGAAAGCAATTTCCTGTAAAGTGAAGAAGAGGAAGTGGCTTACGCCTCTTCCTCTTCTTCTGTATCTTTTGCCCATCCGAAGGCATATTTTACTGCCTTCTTCCAGCCTTTTAATTTCTTCTGTCTCTCTTCTTCTTCCATCTGTGGATGGAATACCCGCTCTATCTGCTGGTTCTTTATCACATCTTCTTTGGTCTTCCAGTAGCCTACTGCAAGTCCTGCCAGATACGCCGCACCTTTTGCTGTTGTCTCTACACATGCCGGACGATTGACCGGCGCCTGTATCATGTCTGACTGGAACTGCATCAGGAAATTATTGGCACTGGCTCCGCCATCTACATTTAAGGAACGGATTTCAATTCCAGCATCCGCTTCCATGGCAGAGATAACTCCTTCCACCTGATAAGCAATAGATTCCAGAGTTGCCCGGATGATATGATTCTTGTTGGTTCCTCTGGTAATTCCTACAATTGTTCCTCTTGCATACTGATCCCAGTACGGAGCACCCAGTCCGGTAAATGCCGGAACCACATAACAGCCATGTGTTCCTTTTACTTTGGTCGCCATATACTCTGAATCCGATGCGGAGTCAATGAGACGCATACCATCACGCAGCCACTGGATTGCCGCACCTGCCACAAAGATAGAGCCTTCCAGTGCATAATTTACTTTGCCATCCAGCCCCCAGGCAATGGTGGTGACCAGTCCGTTTTCTGAAAATACCGGACGTTCTCCTGTATTCATCAACAGGAAACAGCCTGTACCATATGTATTCTTCGCTTCTCCTTCGGAAAAGCAGGTCTGTCCGAATAAAGCTGCCTGCTGGTCTCCTGCTGCACCGGCAATCGGTATCGCACTTCCAAAATATGCCGGGTCTGTATAACCATATACACAGCTTGACGGCATCGGCTTTGGCAGCATGCTCTCCGGAATATCAAGCTCTGCCAGAATATCTTTATCCCAGGTTAATGTGTTTATATTAAAAAGCATGGTTCTTGACGCATTGGAATAATCGGTTACATGTGCTTCCCCTTTCGTCAGTTTCCAGATCAGCCAGGTCTCTACCGTTCCAAAGAGCAGCTTTCCTTCTTCCGCTAATTTTCTTGCACCCTTCACATTATCTAAAATCCACTTAATTTTCGTTGCCGAAAAATAGGCATCAATAATCAATCCTGTTTTCTTACGATAGGAATCTTCCAACCCCTTTTTCTTTAACGCATCTGCAATATCAGCGGTCCGGCGGCACTGCCAGACTATCGCATTATAAATCGGTTCTCCGGTCTCTTTGTTCCATACAATTGCCGTCTCTCTCTGGTTGGTGATTCCAATGGCTGCAATATCTGCTGCCGTAGCACCAATCTTAGACATTGCCTCTACTGCTACCCCAAGCTGCGTCGACCATATCTCATTGGCATCATGTTCTACCCATCCTGGATTCGGAAACATCTGACGGAATTCTTTTTGTGCCATACTGCAGATTTCACCGGCTTCATTAAAGAGAATACACCGGTTGCTGGTGGTTCCGGCGTCTAACGCCATAATAAATTTTGACATAAAAATACCCTCCTGAAATTATATTTATACCCTTAGTACAATTATAATTTCCAGAAGGGTTTTTCGCAACTATTTTACACGAATCATCTGAAGAATATCAGCAAGTTTTGCTGCTTTCTCTTCATATGCTGCTTCTGTCATTTCTTCTGTTACAAATCCAAGTTCTCCGTTTACGCCTTCTGCTGCAACGAACTCAACTGCTCCGAATGCATTCTTTACTGCTGCTTCGTCTGCTTTGGTACGGACAAAGAAACGGTTGGTTACCATCTTATAATCTGCAAGCTCTAATTTCTCCGGTCTCCATTCCATTGGAAGGTTGGTGTCTTTGAATTTTGCAATTTCAACCATATCAGCCACAACAGCACTGGCGGTTGGAAGTTTTCCTGCTCCACTTCCGTAGAACATTGCATCTCCTAATACATTACCATGTACAAAAATTGCATTAAATACATCATTCACCGGATACAGTGGATGCTCCTGTGGAAGCATACATGGAGATACCATTGCACAATAGCTTTCTCCTACTTTACGGCTGGTTGCCAGTAATTTAATGGCTTTACCCATTGCTTTTGCATATTTGATATCTGTTGCACTGATTTTGGTAATTCCTTCCGTATGAATGTCATTGAAGTCTACCTGTTGTCCGCATACTAAAGAAGTTAAGATTGCAATCTTACGGCATGCATCAAAGCCTTCTACATCGGCAGTCGGATCTTTCTCTGCATATCCTTTATCCTGTGCATCCTTTAATACATCTGCAAATTCAGAACCCTCTACGCTCATCTTGGTAAGCATATAGTTGGTCGTTCCATTTAAAATACCGGTAATCTCTTCAATTACATCGGCAGTCAGGCAGGAATTTAACGGGCGGATAATCGGGATACCGCCTCCTACGCTGGCTTCAAACAGGAAATTCACATTTTTCTCTTTGGCAAGTGCAATCAGTTCTGCACCTTTCTCTGCTACTAATGCCTTATTTGAAGTTGTTACATGCTTTCCTGCCTCTAACATGGCACGGACAAAAGTATATGCTGGTTCTACACCGCCCATTGTCTCAACTACCATGCCAATTTCAGGGTCTTCTGCAATTACTTTGTAATCATGCACGATTTTATCCTGAATCGGGTCTCCCGGGAAATCCCGTAAATCCAAAACATATTTTACTTCGATTGCTTCGCCTGCACGTTTTGCAATGCTGTCATGATTAATGTTTAATACTTCTACTACTCCGGAACCAATTGTTCCATATCCCATTACTGCTGCTTTCATTGTTGTTTCACTCCCTGGCTAATATTTTCAGATAATGTATTCCATCCTGTCCTTCAATCTTATCTACCATCTGTGACAAATCTCCTGTCTCCGGCAGAATATCAATACTCAGTGTCAGGGATGCAATCCCGTTTACCGGTATAGACTGGTGGATAGTTAATATGTTGGCATGAAACTCTGCCACAATATTCAAAACGGTTGATAATAATCCCGGCGTATCATCCAGCTGGATTACCATCGTAATTGTTCTCCCCTTCGCATTGTCGTGAAATGGAAAAATATCATCTTTATACTTATAAAATGAACTCCGGCTGATATCTACCTGCTCGGCTGCTTCCTGTACAGATGTTACGCGTCCGGATTCTAAAAGACGTTTCGCTTCCACTACTTTCAGCAATACCTCCGGTACAGCCTTCTCTTTCAACACAAAATACTTCGTATTCTCTGCCATATTCCCCTCCGACTGTTTGTGGTACAAATACAACTGTTCTCACCAGAAAGATGATAGCACATATACACAGCCATTACAAGTAAATTTCTCTTTTTTATACAAAAGTACCCATATGGAACCTTTTTCGGATTCCATATGGGTAAATTGACGATTTTTATATTTGCTTTCCTTATCCGAAAGCTCTTAGAATTTACGGCTTCCGCCTCCGGTGCTTCGTCCTCCTGCTCCGGTATGTACTGTTGTTCTGCCTGAACTGCTTCCGCCTCCACCAGAAGATTCCCTCTGGATATGACGATGGGTTACTACCTGATTTACAAAGCGGTCAGTACGGTTTGTAAGATTTACATGGCTGTTCTTGTGGTAATCATATTTGTACTTATCAAAATGCAGGCGATATTTACCAATTGTGATTCCACAGAATGCACCACCGATACCTAATGCCACCAGTAAGGTAATCAGAATTTCAAACCAGGTCAGCGTATTTTTCTCGTAGTAATCATACTCCCCGGTTTCTTCATCGTAATTATACTGACCGGTTGGCACGCCCTGTCCATAATAATATTCTGCCTCATCAATCATTGCCTCCATGGCATCTGCATACTCTGCATCTCCCATATAATTGAAGCCTTCATCCAGAATACTTTCTACTCTTTCATCCGTATAATAACGGTTTGCTTCTCCAAAATGAACCACTGCGATTTCACGGTTATCCATGTCAATGACAAAAGCAACGCCATCCATGCCGGTGGCATACTGGTCAAAGGTATTCTCTCCATACTCCTGGGAAGTATACCCCTGCGCATCCTCTGTGGTAAATGCATAGATTTCCCAGCCGGTCTCACTGGAAAAATCGCCGATTTTTTCACTGATGGAATCTGCTTCACTCTGGGTAAAAAGCTCTGCGTCATCATAGACGAAGTCTGCCTTTGGCTCTGATGCCATAACAGGAACAACAAATAACATACTGCATAAAAGCAGTAACGGTACAATTATCTTTTTCTTTACCATATCAGCAGCCCTCCTAACAATCCAAGTACCAGCACTGCTGCTGATATGATTCCACTAACCAGAGTCAGCTTCTTATAATCTACCGGAAGTTCTCCACATACTTTTCCAGTCTGACCATTCATGGAATAGTAATACATCTTGCCATTATTGGCGCGATAGGTGATGGTCCAGATTGGAAGAAGCACATAATTCCAGTTCTCACTGCCATTAGAAAATCCGCAGTTATGTACCTTCACACCGTCATAGCCGGATACACTTTCCCGCAAGAGCCTGGTTGCATAATCCTTTGTCTCTCGTCTAGCTTCCTCTGCTACGCCTTCTTTTTCAATATCACGCTTCTCTGCCTGGAAGCCGGAAAGATACCCCATGGAGAAATCCTTCATCTTGTCAAACTGATATGGCAGTACACCCTCTACCAGCTCTTTGTTGGCTTTCTGTAACGCATTCAGCTCCAGATTGGAAAGAGATACATCTCCGCCACGTTCTACTTCATAGAATTTAGTCTCGGTATATTCTTCATCCCCGGAACGCCATACCCGGACACGGGTTGCCTCTGCCGAAAGATTACCATTCATCCTGGTATCATAAATCCAGAATGGGAAGTATACACCAGATAATTTATCAATTTGTTTCTTATTGAAAAATGCCTTTGGAACAAACTTTTTCCTGCCTACATATTCCATAAAACGTTTTTCTGCTTCTTTACGGTCAATTGCAAACGGAATTACCTTATTCGGCATATAGTTTCCAGATAATCTTCCGGAAAGCACTACCGGATTGTGGCAATAATAGCAGAAGGTTGCCGCCGTGGTTGCATCTGTTACAATCTGTGCGCCACAGCTTGGGCAGGTATAAATGACTGCTTCTTCCTCTGTCTTCTTCTCTTCCTGTGTTCCGTCTGTATTCTCAGAAGCCTGACTTCCATCCATGCTGCCGGCAGGCTTTTCCTTTTCCTCCGCCGGCTTCATGGCATCCAGTTCTTCCTGTGTAAATTTTGAACCACAATATTCGCATTTATATGCTCCGGAAGCAGGGTCAAAAATCAGTTCGCCATCACAATTCGGGCACTTAAAACTAATTACTGACATGCAATGCTCCTTCCTCCCTTATGGTCTCTGTTTTCCACAATTGCTGCAGAATTTTCCGGTATTTACTGTTCCACATTCGCAGGTCCAGTCTGCTGCCGGAGCCGGTTTTCCGCAGTTAGTACAGAATTTTCCGGTATTTACTGCTCCACACTCACAGGTCCAGTCTGACTTTACTGCCGGTGCAGGAGCCGGTTTTCCACAGTTACAGCAGAATTTTCCGGTATTTGTTGTTCCGCATTCACAGGTCCACTCATTGCCTGCCGGTGCTGCTGCCTGCTGTGCCGGAGCTGCCTGTTGAGCCGGTGCTGCCTGCTGCACGCCTGCTACTCCGCCTGCCATCTGTGCTCCATTATTCATCTGCTGGTTCTGCTGCATGCCTGCTGTCATCTGATTTAAGCTGTCCATGCTGCTGTTGAATGCATTCATTCCCATTCCAACACCCATAAATCCGGTCATTGCACCTGCTGCATTAGAACCTGCATCACGGATACCTTCCGTAATATTTCCAACAGCAATACCACGCATTACATTCGGGTCACTACCCATCATTGCACCTTTGTTGCGCAGATTGATAAGGTTAGTGGATTCCTCGTCGTAAGAGATACTTGCAATACCTACTGCCTGAATCTCCATACCACGCATCTGGTTCCATTCCTCATCAAGAGTTTCTGACATGTATTTGCTCAGCTCGCGTCCCTTGGATGATACATAGGAAATGCGGACACCATCTGCAGATAACTGGTTGATGGATGTCTGTAATGCTTCTAAGAATTCAGAGATATACTGTTCATTGATATCTGTGATTTCTACCCTGTCTTTGTTTCTTGGAATTGCTTCTGCATAGAAACGAATCGGGTCTACAATCTTAATGGAATAAGTTCCGTGTGCACGCAGGAACAATTCTGCATTGTAGAAATTATCAAAATAGTTAATCGGATTTCTTGTTCCGAATTTGATTCCCTTGATTTCCTGAAGGTTTATGAAGAATACCTTCTGTTTATCCGGTGTCTGACCACCAAACTTGATACGTGCGAAGGAATCTTTTAAAGTATCCTTTAACTGCCCGTTAAACAGGGATGGCAAAGAAGAATTATCTACTTTGTAATATCCCGGTTCTGCAGTATAGTCTACGATTTTTCCACCATCTACTAACATCATAAACTGATTATCATATACATGGATGATGGAACCATTAGATACGGTATCATCCGTTCCCTTTGTATTCTGTCCACGGCGAATCAACACACCTCTGGTAAAGACGGTCTGATCTCCCATATCATCCGGCTCGATTACCTCTAACCACTGATCTGCAAAACTTCCTCCAACTGCCTGTGCTACTGCTTTAATTAAACCCATAACAAACCTCCTGTTTTCTTATGTTATATATTTTCATTACACCTTTTGGTATGTAACTTCGTAAAAATGCTGCAGAGACCAAACCTGCATATTGATTGGTATTACTTCACTGCCACAGAACTCACAGTATTTCGCTCCAAGGGATGTAACTGGAGCACCGCAGTGCGGGCAGGTAAGTCCTACCCCTTTATCAGCACTGACTTTGCTCTCATCCTGGATATACATCAGTTCCATGTTGTACTTGGTCTGTTCTAACAAATCTTTTTTGCCGGAAATCAGTTTTCCGTCTTTTTCTTTATAGTGAATATGCTCCACTGCACTCTGTAGTGTAATAATGCATTTTCCCTTTTGTTTTTCATATCTGGCAATCTCAGTCTGATGAACACGGATACGTTCATATACCTCATTTACACCTGCTGTCTGATTCTGCTCAATTCTTGCTGCCACTTCTTCTTTAAGTGCTTCCGACAGGCTCTCTGCCCTTCCTATACTATGTGCGGAAATTGCCATCAATGACAATTTCAATGCATCTTCTGCCTTATTTTTAAACTGCACCCAGTTAAATTCCGGGAAATCCCGCTGTATCTGTGGTTCTAATAATCTTGTCATTCCGGATACGGAACATGGTGTGACAGACAGTTCCTCTTCCTGTTTCTTCCAGCCTTCCACTAAAGAATCTGTTCCAAAGAGATCCTGTGAGAATTTTCTTACTTTATTTTTCACATAGAAAACCACGCCTGCTATCACTCCCACAATGACAAGAATAATGACCAGTGGTATGATTACTTTTTCCATCTTACTCTCCCATCTTCTCCGGACAGCCCAGTGACAGCCACTTTAAATATCCATTAATGAAAATATCGATATCTCCATCTAATACTGCATCTGTATTTCCCGTCTCTACGCCGGTTCTGGTATCTTTTACCATAGTATACGGCTGCAATACGTAGGAGCGTATCTGATTTCCCCAGCCAATTTCTGTGACTTCGCCACGGATATCTGCTGCTTTATCTGCATTTTCCTGCTGTTTCAATAAATACAGCTTGGATTTTAACATCTGCATTGCCTTGTCTTTATTCATGTGCTGGGAACGCTCATTCTGGCAGGTTACTACAATTCCCGTCGGAAAATGGGTAATCCGGATTGCTGAAGATGTCTTATTGATATGCTGTCCACCGGCTCCGCTGGAACGGTAGGTATCAATCCTTATATCTTCATCCTTTACTTCAATATCAATGTCTTCTTCAATATCCGGCATCACATCACATGATACAAAGGAGGTCTGACGCTTTCCTGCCGCATTAAACGGTGAAATCCGCACCAGACGGTGTACGCCTTTTTCTGATTTCAGATAACCGTAAGCATTTTCTCCGTTTACCTGAAAGGTAATGGATTTGATTCCTGCTTCATCTCCATCTAAGGAATCCAGTACTTCAATGGCAAATCCTTTATCGGATGCCCATCTTGTATACATGCGGTATAGCATGGATGCCCAGTCACAGGATTCTGTTCCGCCTGCTCCTGCATGTAAGGATACAATTGCATTGTCTTTATCATATTCTCCGGATAACAGGGTTTTGATCCGAATCTTTTCAAACGCTTCTTCGTATTCCTTTATCTCTTCTTCGATTTCCGGAATCAGGGAAACATCATTCTCTTCATCTCCCATCGCAATCAGTGTTTCAATGTCGGAAAGTTTCTCTTCCAGCTGTGCACAGACTGCCACGTCATCCTTATAGCTTTTTAACTCTTTCATCTTCTGCTGGGACACTTCTGCATCATTCCAGAAATCTGGTGCTTCCATCTCCCGTTCCAATTCTTCGATTTTTTTTGACTTATCTGCTAAGTCAAAGTGAATCCCTCACTTCCTGCAGTGGAGCCTTATAGGTTCCCAATTTGTATCGGTATGCGTCCAATTCAACCACAGTATCACCAACTTTCTTATATTCTTATGATTTTCTGTATAACAAAGAATGTGCCTTGGCACATTCTCGCGCCTGCGCGGTCGCTTGCGACATCTACCTTATACGCCGCAGTGCGCATCCCCGCGGAGCGTTTTTTCTTTGCAGGAAAGCAATTTCCTGCAAAGTAAGAAAAACCACTATAAACATTATAGTGGTTTCCCGGCTTCGAATCAATTATATTTTCCTTAATATTGGTTGAAAAGTCTATTTTTCTGCTTTCCGTTTCATTTTTAAGAGCATTTCCTTATCCTCTTTGGTCACGCGATAGGATTCCCTGATTTTCTGTATCGTCTTATTGTAAGTCCAGTCATCCAGATGATTTGTCCTGAGATAGGAAAGTGTTTTATCCCGGAACTTCACAAAACACACGGACAAATTCCAGGCTACTGCCATTTTCACATAATAGGCATCCTGATGAATCTTATCCATCTCTTCTAAGACAAGGTCGATATAGTCTTCCGTAATAAAATGATCTAATAACATCACAACGCCAAACCGGATGAAAAATTCTTCATCACTGCGAAGATAAGGCAGTAAATATTCTAAAACTGCCTCCGGCTCTTTTCTGGCAATTTTTAAACTTGCACAGGTGCTGTCACATACCGACCAGTTCTTAATCTTTGGAAGAAAGGCATCAAGATACGGACGGATTCCTGCGAAATCACTTTTCACATAGCCTAAGGTCATTCCCTGTAACATGGTCTCTTCCATGGAATCATCCGATGCCTGTGAAAGGTAAGTCTGCCAGTCTCCTTTTGCTAATTCTTTTGCATAAGAACGAAGTAATGGCAGCCTTACTCCAAGCACATGTTTTTCCCCCGGAATCAATCCGGCGGAAAAGGTGCCAAAATCCGGTTCTGCCCATTCCATTAACTGCTGGCGAATCTTTTCATTTAATTCACTCATGATTTATCTCTGTTGTAATTTCTGTATTCTGTGCATTGTCATGCTCTTCCGCATCCTGATACATCCCCTTAAGTACGAGAATGGTAACTACCAAAAGAATTACTGCCACCACATAGCGAATGATAAGTTTTTTCTTCTCTTCGTTATTCATCTTCATTATTCTTCTCCGTTCAATACTTCAATGGCTTTTAATATCTGATTATCCTGCATCTCATCATAAGTACCCTCGGTATCTCCGGTGTACTCATATTCAATTTCAACATCCGGTGTAATTCCGGTTCCATGGATGTTATCACCGTTTGGTGTATAATATTTTGCTACCGTAAGCTTAATGGCACTGCCGTCCTTTAACTGCATGATATTCTGCACAATGCCTTTTCCAAAGGTTGTGGTTCCAATCAGTGTTCCATAATCAAAATCCCGGATGGCTCCTGCAAATATCTCGGATGCACTGGCGGAATTGCCATTGACTAATACTGCAATCGGCATATCAAGATAATGCTCTGCATCAGAAGTATAATCCTGACGGTTGCCATATTTATCTTCCGTATAAACAACAGTTCCTTCCGGAAGAATCATATCCAACATCTGCTGACAGGATACTACCATTCCGCCGCCATTATCACGTAAATCAATAACCAGCTTCTCCATACCCTGACCCTGTAAATCTGTAATTGCATCCGAAAACTGGGTTGGTGTATTCTCTGCAAATTCAGATACCTGTATATATCCGATATTGTTTTCTAACATTTTATAAGCTACTGTTGGAATATCTACTTTGGCACGGGACACATCAAATTCCAGATTTTCTGATTCCCCTTCTCTTTCAATTACCAGATGAACGGTGGTTCCCTCTTCGCCACGGATGTTGGTTACCAATTCCGACAAATCCATAGAAGTGGCTTCAATATCATCTACCTTGACTATCTTATCGCCTTCTTTTAATCCTGCTTCCTGTGCCGGAGAATTATCATAAATATGGGTAACGGATACTTCCATGGTATTCTTATCCTGGGTAAGTCCTGCTCCGATTCCATAATAATTTGCATGGGTAGATATCATGATATCTTCATATTCTTCCGGGGTATAATACTCACTATATGGGTCTCCGATCCCCTCAAACAAGCCTTTATACATTCCGTTAATCAAGTCTTCCTGATCCACATCTTCATAATAATCTGCATTAATCTGGTCTGCCAGATTATCAAGCTTATTGATGACATCCTTTGAAAGCAGATCACCATCTGATGCTGCTACCGTCTGGCTGCCTCCTGTTACGCCTTTTCCACCAATTACCACAGTACCACTGTAAATACCAATCAATAATACAATCAGCAATACCGCCATGACCGAAGCAGCACCGGTAATCGCACCACGCCAGTAAGTTCTTTTCTTTTCCTTTATTTCCTGCCTGATTGCTTCTGCTGAATTTGTCTCTTCCCTTATTTCGTCCATCTTTCTTCCTCTTTTACTATTTACTCAGATAATTCCATGGGCTTACATAGCTTCCATTTAAGGATACGCCAAAATGTAAATGATTTCCAGTAGATATACCGGTACTTCCTACCTGGGCTATCGTCTGTCCCGCCGTGACTTTATCACCGGTGGATACCAAAAGTGCCGAAGCATGCCCATATACTGTATATAGCCCGCTGCCGTGGCTGATCATTACATAGTTGCCCATTCCATTATTATAGCCTGCATAGGAAACCGTTCCATCTGCCGCCGCCACAATACTCGCACCATAGCTTGCCCCAATATCCAGTCCCTTATGATTAGAGGATGCTCCCTGGGTCGGAGATAATCGCGTTCCGTAATCACTGGTTACCCTGGTACTGCTCGGACACGGCCATACAAAAGCCCCGCCACTGTATACATCTCCAGGAGTCGTATCCGGAGTAGTTCCATTTTCCTCTGCTTCCTGTCTTCGTTTCTCTTCTTCCGCTTTTTTTCTGGCTTCCTCTGCCTGAATCTGCGCAATAATTTCATTCTGTGCATCAATCTCTGCCTGTACTGCATCTGCATCCGACTGTGCCACCGTAATGTCACTCTTTACCTTATCCAGTTCGTCTTCCTTGGCATCCATCAGAGCCTGCACGGTCTGCTGCTGGGATTCTACCTGTGCCTTTAATTCTTCCAGCTCTGTATATTCCTGTTCTAACTGTTCCTTGGCATCTGCCACGGTCTGTACACTGTCATTGTACTGCTGCAGCATATCTCTATCATATTCTGAAATCTGCCGGATATATTCTGCCTGATTCAAAAATTCTGCCATACTGCCGGATTGAAAAAATGCTTCCAGATATGACATTTTTCCACTATTTTCATACATGAACTGAATCCGTTTGCTCATAGTTTCTGCCTGGCTTGCCACATCCGCCTGTGCATCCTCTAATTCGCTTTGGGTGTCTGTAATCTCGGCACTCTTTTCCTCTAACTGTGCCTGTGTATTGGTAATTTCAAGAGAAATGCTTGTAAGCTGCTGATCTAATTCCTTTACCTTCGTCTGAATATCAGCCTTGGAATCTTTCAGTCCGTCAATGACACTTTGAGCATCCTCTAACTGCTTCTCTAAATTTTCTTTTTCCTTCTGTGCATCAGACAGGCTGCTGGCAGATATCTCCATCACCGGAGAAAGTAACATCACAGCTGTCAGTATTGCGGTTGTTACCTTTCTTCGTATCTTCATCTTATTCTCATCACCTTTTATATATTCAAAACAGGGTATCCCTGTGACTGCCCCAGTACACAGGCGATACCCTTTATCCTTATACTTTCAAATGCTTCTTAATAGTCAGCCGGCTGCCAACAAATCCAATTCCCACTCCCAACAGCAGTGAAATCGGAACCAGACTGTGAAACAGTTCTGCAACCGGAATAAAATTCATAATATTATCTAAAAAGCTGAATTTGTCCGCTACATATACTATAATCTTGCCATACATGAAGTAAAGCAGAATCAGTGGCAATGCAGAACCCAGAAGTCCAATCAGCACACCCTCTACTACAAATGGTGCCCGCACAAAAGAATCCGTAGCTCCAATCAGCTTCATAATCGCAATCTCTTCTCTTCGTACCGAGATGCCAACTGTAACGGTATTACTGATTAAGAAGATAGCAACCGCAAGCAGGATTAAGATAATGCCTCCGGAAACATACGCAATCAGTTTATTAAAATCAGACAATGTATTTGCCACCACTGCAGAATGATGCACTTCCCTTACGCCATCTAAGGACTCTAAATATGTAACCAGTGCATCCTGCATGGAAACATCTTTCATATAAATTTCATAACTGGCAGAATTAGCAAGTGGATTCTCCGCAAATCCCTCTGCTGCTTCTTCTGAGCCACCAAAATATGTCTCTTTACACCTTTCCCACGCTTCATCTGCGGAAATAAATTCATAGCTGGCAACTTCCACACGCTTACTAATTTTATTGCCAATCTCATCTATCTGTTCCTGTGAGATTCCTTCATTAAAGAAAACAGATACTGCAACGCCTTCCTCTGCCTCTTTTACCATTGACTGAAAGTTTTCTACAATTGAATAAAAAAGACCAAACAAAAAGATACAGGCACACATAGTCGCAATAGATGCTATTGAAAACATTTTGTTACGCCAGATATTCTTGATACCCTGTTTTATTGAATAGAAAAACGAACTAATCCTCATCGCTGCAATCACCTTTCTCGTCACTGATAATGACGCCTTTCTTCATTGTGATTACACGTTTCTTCATTGCCTTGACAATCTCAAGATTATGTGTAACAACGACTACTGTCGTTCCCTTCTGGTTAATCTCCTCTAAGAGCTTCATGATTTCCCATGCATTATGGTTATCGAGATTACCGGTCGGCTCATCTGCCAGAAGAATCTTCGGCTGATTTACCAGTGCTCTTGCAATGGCAACCCGCTGCTGTTCTCCACCGGACAACTGTTTTGGATAAGATTTATATTTTGCTGCCAGCCCTACCATAGATAACATGGTCGGTACACTGCTTCTTATGAGCCTTGCCGGAGTACCTATTACCTTCTGGGCAAATGCTACATTCTCATATACATTTCTGTCTTTCAACAGGCGGAAATCCTGAAACACAACACCTACATTACGACGATATTTCGGTATCTGCTTTCTCCGGATTGCATTTAAATTACGGTTGTTAATCGTAATAACCCCTTTGGTCGGCTCTAATTCTTTTAACAATAATTTAATCAGTGTTGACTTTCCGGAGCCGCTGTTTCCAACGATAAAGACAAATTCCCCTTCTTCTATATTAAGACTGATATCATTTAATGCCGGTATTCCTGCCGAATATGACTTGCTTACATGTTCAAGCTTAATCATGTGTTCCTCCTAAAACTACTGCTTAGTAATCCAATGTCTCCATATATTTCATGTATTTTACTACCATTAACGCAATTTTAAATGTAATGGCATCTTCAAATACCCGAAGGTCTAAGCCTGTGCTTTTCTGCAGTTTATCCAGACGGTATACCAGTGTATTTCTGTGTATGTATAACTGTCTGGATGTTTCTGAAACGTTCAGGCTGTTTTCAAAGAATTTATTGATGGTAGTAAGTGTTTCTTCATCAAAATCATCCGGAGATTTTCCATCGAAAATCTCTTTGATAAACATTTTGCAAAGTGGAATCGGGAGCTGATAAATCAGACGTCCAATTCCCAGTGCAGAATACGCAATAATATTCTTCTCTTCAAAGAATATCTTTCCTACATCCAATGCCATTCGGGCTTCTTTATAAGAACGGGATACTTCCTTAATCTCATTTACTACGGTACCATATGCGATATAAGCCTCGCAGTCTTCATCTGCCTTGAACAGATTTAAGATAACTTCTGCCGTTTTCTCCAAATCCTCATAGGTCTCATTTTCTGCAAGTTCTTTTACCACAATGATATTTTTCTCATCTACCGCTGTCACAAAATCCTTGGACTTGCCACCAAAGATACTGCGTACTTTTTCCAGTTCATTTCCGTCCTTTTCCCGGTTGGTTTCTACAACATATACCACGCGGCGTACTTCCGTCTCAATATGAAGCTTCTTCGCACGGTTATAAATATCTACTAAAAGAAGATTATCCAATAAAAGATTCTTAATAAAGTTGTCCTTATCAAACCGTTCCTTATATGCTACCAGAAGATTCTGAATCTGGAAACCGGCAATTTTTCCCACCATATACACATCATCACTGTCACCATTTGCCAGTAAAACATATTCTATCTGATGATCATCAAAAACTTTAAAGAACTGGCATCCCTGAATCACCTGACTGTCTGCCGGAGATTCTACAAATGCCAATGCAGGATTGATATAATTATCTGCATCGGGAAATGTGGTTGCCAATACTTTCCCCTCAGTATCGATAATGCACATATCCACTCTTGTAATCCCTTTCAAACCGTCAATTGTGTTTTGAAGTATCTGATTTGAAATCATACTTTTTTCTCCTTCTCTTATCAATATCGCCCCAGTTACTGGACAACTTTCACAAAAAATTCGCATCCTTTTGTGAAAGATAAAACTCTTTGAATCTTATTTTAATGCAAAACGTCAAAAAAATAAAGAGGAAATGTGAATATTTTTATGCTAATATTCCAAAAAACCTTCTCCCAGCACTTCCCGGGCATCCGTCACAATTACAAAAGCTTTCGCGTCAAGTTCCATTACTATCTCTTTTAACTCTACAATTTCCTTTTTCGGCACTGCACAAAAGAGTATGTCCTTCTCATTTCCGGAATACATTCCCTTTGCATGAATCGCCGTAACACCGCGGTTCATCCGGTGCATCAGTGCATCTGCCACTTCAGCGGCATCTTCCGTAATGATATACGCCGCCTTGGAATATTTGATACCTTCCATAATTGCATCCGATACTTCCGTTGTTATAAAAATTGCCACCACAGCATATAACGCCGGCTTTACTCCAAAGAAAAACATTCCGCTTAACACAATAATACCATCTAACACCAGCATAGTCTGTGCAATGGTATATTGTTTAAGAAAACGCTGTAATAAAGTGGCTACCATATCTGTCCCTCCAGTAGAGGACTTCGTCACCAGAACCAGACCGATTCCCGCTCCGGAGATGCATCCGCCATAAATAGCTGCCAGCATATAATCATCCTGGGCTATATTCCAGTGAGGCAGTACCAGAAGCCAGAAAGACAGCATTACCATTCCATATAATGCCCGCCACAAAAATTTCTTTCCCTTTCTTCTCCATGCGCATAAAAAACCGGAAGATTCAACGCCAGGTTCGTAAACCATAACGGAATTCTCCGGGAATCCATTTTACTGTCAGTTGTCTGATAAGAATTGCAACTCCGGTAAATCCACCAACAACCATTCCTACCGGGTCATAGATGGACTGAATTGCTATACCCATAAGGCAGGTTCCTGCTGTCATACACAAATAATCCACTATGGCCGGTCTTTTATATCCCAGACCCATAACCATCCGTTTCCTTTAATCTTTATTATATTTGTGTAATTTGCTCTGCAGTTTCTTCTTATAAATCAATCTGCCCGCTATCTGGGATATTCTGCTGATACGGGAACGCGGTGCATAATCACTGCTCAACCCATACCATATTTTAGCATCCAGTTTGCTTTTATTTTCTGTCAAAAACTGTTCCTGTAACGGAGACGGCAGAATGGAAAAAATAACATCTGCACTGGCACTGTTAATCTCATTTACCACACTTTCAAAGTCATTGGACTTTTCCTCAATCGCACAATGACCCGCCACCTCAATCTGTTCGTATTTTCCTACAAGGAAATGCTCCAGCTGTTCTTCCTGAGCAATGGTTTCTGCCAACAAAAAAACTCTCTTATGGTTACGGATAATCCGCTTGATGAATTCCCGGAAGAAATCATGATTAATGGTCTCACTGAGCCGCTGGCTGGAATGAACATCTGCCGCAATCAGAATCTCCTTCTCTCCGATTACCGCAAGATCCAGCTGTTCAATGCACGCCCGCACCGTTTCATCCTGTCCTGCCAGTTCTAACATCTTCATATCTATGGTCTCTATGGTATTCATTATCGTGTTATCCAGATAATTTTCCACCTGCATCATTGCTTCACGGACTGTATAATTATCTACTTCTATTCCCAGTATATCGATTTTCTTTAACATCTTACACCTGTCTTATTCTGTGCATTTCCATGCGCTTTTATGCAAGTAGTATAGCAAAAGCTCCAGTTTTTTTCAACCATTGTGCAAATTTTCTGTAATAATTTTCTCAGATTGCCTTTTTACACCTTTGTAAATAAACTGACATTTTCAGACAATTTTATATGATTTTTTCAATATTGCAATGTCAATAGATTTTGTGTATTTTTTTGAAAAGTTATCAACTTTATCATTTGTTCACAAAACATCCGTTCTTATTTTTTGCTATGTAAACCTATATTTTTCTCCTTTTTTCTGTGGATAATGTGTATAACTTGGTGTATAACTCCTTTTTTTCGATATTTCCACATTTTTCGATGTGGATAACTTTTGGGACTTTTTTATGATTTCCAGCACTTTTTTTTCGACGTTCTTTTCTTTTTTGTGCATATTGTATATTTTCAAAAAAGAAGTGCAAAATTGTCTGATTGCAATTTACACTTCTTTTCCGTCAAATGAATTTCTTTTCCACTTTTCAAAATAGTACCTCTTCCCCATATGTATATTTACATAATATCATATTCGTTCACATAACTATTTTGATTAGAAAATTGTATGAACAATTCCTTCTATTCTTTTTTTCAAAACTGCATCTGCGTCCAGGCTTCAGGCTCTGCAGACAGCTTCGATTTCTTCTAACTCTTCCGTGGTAAGTGCCGGTGCATCTACAATCTTTAAATTATCTAATATCTGCTGCGGACGGGATGCGCCAATCAGAACACTTGCTACCGTCTCATCCTTTAATATCCAGCTTAATGCCATCTGTGCCAGTGTCTGTCCACGGCGCTTTGCAATTTCATTCAGGCTCTTAATCTGCTGCATTCTTGTTTCCGTAAGGTCGGATGCATGAAGGAATCTGCCATCTCTTTTAATCCGGCTGTCCTCCGGAATTCCACCGATATACTTATCTGTCAGCATTCCCTGTGCAAGTGGAGAAAATGCGATCACACCTTTCCCCTTCTCTTTTGCAGCTTCTAGCAAGCCATTATTCTCTACCGTACGGTCAAAGATATTATAGCGGTTCTGGTTTATCACAAACGGACACTTTAAATCTTCCAAGATTTCAGCTGCCTGTTTCATATGCACGCCATCATAATTGGATATTCCTACATATAATGCTTTTCCGCTTCTTACAATCTGGTCTAATGCCAGCATGGTTTCTTCCAATGGCGTATCCGGATCCATTCTGTGATGATAAAAAATGTCCACGTATTCAAGTCCCATACGTTTTAAGCTCTGGTCTAAGCTCGCAATCAGATACTTCCTGCTGCCATGGTCCCCATAAGGTCCCGGCCACATATCATAACCTGCTTTCGTTGTAATCAATAATTCATCGCGGTAGGCACGCAATTCTTCCCGCATGATTCTGCCAAGATTACTCTCTGCACTGCCATATTCCGGGCCATAATTATTTGCCAGGTCAAACTGTGTGACTCCATGGTCAAATGCCGTAAAACACATCGCCTTCATGTTCTCATAATTATCATTGGTTCCAAAATTATGCCAGAAACCAAGGGACAACACAGGAAACAACAATCCGCTCTTTCCTACTCTTCTGTATTTCATGGTTTCATATCTTTGTTCTGATGCTGTATATTCCATCTGTGGTAACCTGCCTTTCCTTTCATTCTATAATAATGCGCCTCCGCCACTTTATTGGCTGATTTTATTATAATTGCAGTTTTTCCAGATAAAAATAGAATATCTTTTAATAACGTATCAAATTTTTATATCTGCTTTTTTCCAAATGTCTACCTGCAGTGTGCATCCTCGCGGAACGTTTTTTACTTTACAGGAAAGCAATTTCCTGTAAAGCAAAAAAAGGACTGTTGCAACCGCAACAGTCCCTGTTTATCCTTTTCAATATTATTTCATCCTTAATTTTACCATAAACTACAAGAAACACGCTTTGCGAGTTTCTCGAGTTATCGCGGCGCTCGCCAAATCTGCATGCAAGCATGCGATTTTTCTCGCTACTCGCGTAAATCAAATCCGGACATCCTAGAAAATACGTCTTACAGAAAGAACTGGCTTATAGTCAATCGGTGATGTAAATTTGATTCCTGATGACGGTGTGCTGGCATGTACGATTGTGTTGTTACCAACATAAATTGCAACATGTCCACTGTAGCATACGATATCGCCCGGCTGCATCTGGTCTGTACCAACTTCATATCCGCAGCCTCTCATTGCTCCTGAAGAATGTGGTAATGATACTCCAAACTGTGCATACACACTCATTACAAATCCGGAACAGTCTGCTCCGTTTGTTAAGCTTGTTCCACCTGCTACATATGGATTACCAACGAACTGGCTTGCGAAGTTTGCAACTGCTGCTCCATCAGATCCGGATGGTGCATTGTATGTAGATGTACCACCAGATGTACTGGAGGATGAGCTGCTGCTCTTAGAAGATTTTTCTGCTGCTTTCTTTGCTGCTTCTTCTGCTGCTTTTCTTTCAGCCTCTTCTTTTGCAAGTCTTGCGGCTTCTTCTTCTTTGGATTCTGCCTGAACGAATTCAGTAGATAATGTTACATAATCAGCGGATACATATCCCTCGCCCTCTTCGATGGAAACTTTTACCCATCCATCTACAGACTCATCTGTAACTGTCAAATCATCCAGTCCTGCAACCATTCCAAGTTTCTTAGAATCGGTAGAAGGCTCTGTTCTCACAAATAAAGTAACTGCATCTTCATTTACAGTTGCTACACGACGTCCGACGGAACGGGCCAGCTCTTCATTGCCGACTACTACATATTCACTCTTAACATAACCGGTAACGGTGCCAGAAGTAATCTGATACCATCCATCTACGGTCTGCTGGACGGTTGCTGCTGAATTATTATAAAGCTTACCAAGCACCTCACTGTCTTCTGATGCTTCGCTTCTGATATTTACATAGTTATCAACCTGTGCAATTGCCACATTTGCGAACGGATCTTCTTCTGCCGGCTGTGCCTCTTCTGCTGTATCCTGCTGTGCTGCATCCCCTTCTGTAACAACAGGTGTATCATTATTCTGTGCAGTTGCCACATTCGCCTTTGCTACAAGCTCACTGCTTGCCATATAATTGCTGAATGTCAAAGAAAAACCTGCTACTAATGTGTCATTGGAAGCCCCCACTTCCATTGCTGAAGTAACACCTGCGACTGGTGCTGCATATGTTGTTGCATTGCTTCCAGTGATTAATAATGCGCTTGCGAGTCCGCAGGCTGTTAATCTTAACGCTTTCTTATACATAAAAACCTCCAAACCTAACGATTTGTTACAAATTTATTACATTTATTACAGAGTCATTATAGCGCAGCTAACCTGTCATGTCAACCTAAAATTCCCGCTTTTTTTACAACATTCTTTCCTTTCTTTTACGAAATCATTCCATCACTTTCCATAGAAGCAATGGCATTGGCGCCATCTGCTACTGCCGTTACGACCTGGCGCAGCTGTTTGGTTCTGACATCCCCCACTGCATATATGCCAGGCACACTGCTCCTTCCATCCTCTCCGGCTTTGATATATCCTGTATCATCCAATGCCAGATGCGGTATTACTTTTACGGTATTCGGCACCATTCCCACAGCAACAAAAATGCCATTTACCGGAAGCATTTTTTCTTCCTGTGCCTTCTTATTTAATATTTTGATTTTCTCTACCATTCCTTCACCGCAGATTTCCTCTACTACGGTATCATATAAAATTTCAATTTTTTCATTTGTCTGCACCTGCTCCGCTAACACTTTTGCGCCACGGAAACTGTCTCTCCGGTGAATGAGGTATACTTTTTCACAACCTCTTGCCAAAAAGAGTGCATCCTCTAACGCGACATCACCACCGCCTGCCACCGCAACAGTCCGATTCCGGAAAAATGCTCCATCGCAGGTAGCACAATATGAAACTCCCATACCGGTAAGTCTTTCCTCCCCCGGTACCCCAAGCTTCCGGTAAGATGCTCCTGATGCAATGATTACTGCTTTTGCTTCGTACTGGTTCTGATTGGTTGTTACTAACTTCTTTTCCTGCTTATCCTCTACCGATACGACCTGTTCTTTTACAAAAGTCACGCCGCTCTTTTGGGCATGCTCCCGCATCTTCTGTGCCAGTTCAAATCCACCCACTCCTGGCAGTCCCGGATAGTTGTCCACTTCACTGGTATTGACAATCTGACCTCCGCTCATTGGCTTTTCTTCTATTATAAGTGTATCAAATTTTGCTCTTCCTGCATAAATTGCCGCCGACAGCCCTGCAGGGCCGCTTCCTATTATAATCACATCATACATGTTGTGGCTCCTCCATTTCTTCAGTAGGATAAGTATACCACCTTTTCCAAAATATATGAATGTTTCCTTGCTTTTTCTAATCTGCCATGCCATAATGAAAGTACATATCAAAGCAGAAAGGATGTGACTGATATGGATATTGCAGCATTAAACAATACTGCTTTAAGCGCACTCAACAGTGCCTCTACTCCAACCAGCGAAGCGATTGGAGTTGCAATGCTGAGTAACCAGCTGGATGTCAGTCAGAGTATGAGTGACAGCCTGATTCGTGCCATGGAATTGTCTGTAAATCCTGCTGTTGGCGGGAACTTTGATGTCTCCGTTTAAATCCACTGTATGGTTTTGCAAGACAATACATTGCAACGCAAAAGACCGGAACCTTTTTCTTCCTTCAGGGAGACTTTAAGATTTCCGGTCTTTTTCTATGTTTCCTTGTCCTATTTCATTGCGATTGCTTCGATTTCAAGCATAACGTCCTTTGGAAGACGTGCTACTTCTACACAGCTTCTTGCTGGGAAATCGGTGGTAAAGAATGTCTTATAAACCTCATTAATTGCTGCGAAATCATTCATCTCTTTGATGAACACCGTCGTCTTAACCACTTTGTCCATATTTGTGCCTGCTGCTTCTAAAAGATTGGAAAGATTGGTCAGTGCCTGTTTTGCCTGTGCTACCGAGCCTTCCGGAATCTCGCCGGTTGCCGGTACAACGGGAATAATACCAGAAGTATATACCATTCCATTTACTTCAATTGCCTGTGAATATGGTCCGATTGCTGCCGGTGCTTTTTCTGTTGCGATTACTTTCTTCATGTCTCGTTCCTTCTTTCTTTATTTAAATAATAACTATTCGCGGTGCTCGCCAAATCTGCATGCAAACATGCAGTTTTTCTGGCTGCTCGCGTAAATTAAATGTTTTTACGGATTGCATGCTCGCTGAGGGTTATCTTTCTCTCCTTATAGAGTCTGCCTATAGCGCGCTTGAATGCTGCCTTGCTGAGTCCGGTTTCCCTCATGATTACTTCCGGTGATGCCTTTTCTGTAAATGGCAGTACGCCGGCATAGGAATCTATCACTTCCATTACCTTCTGTGCATCGCTGTCCATCTGAAGGTAAGCTTTTTCCCGAAGGGTAATATCCAGCTTGCCATCCGGTTTTACATTGACTACCCTGGCAGCAATTACATCCCCTATCCGAAGATGGCTGCTGTCCTCATGCTTGGAAATCATTGCAGAATATTTATCATCCACCGCTGCAAAGGTTCCAAAATTATCACTGAATTCATAGATTCTTGCTTCTACTTCATCCCCTGCTTTATATGGAGAATCTTTGCTTAAAAGGTCATAAAGATTCTTCATGCTGGCGCAGAGTCTGCGGCTCTTATCAATGTATAAAGTTACCATGACTTCATCCCCGGCATTTACCTTGCGGGTCATCTCCTTATAGGGAAGGAATAAATCCTTTTCCAGTCCCCAGTCTAAAAATGCTCCTATTTTACCAACTTCCAATACCGGAAGCACTGCAAGCTGTCCCAGTACCAATTTCGGTTCATGGGTGGTTGCAATCAGGCGGTCTTTGGAATCCCGGTATAAAAAGATTTCTACTTTATCTCCGATGCAAAGTCCCTCCGGCACCTGTTTTGCCGGCAAAAGCACTCTGGTCTCATCCTCCGGATTTTCTGCCAGATACATTCCAAATTCAACTTTCTTTACTGCTGTCAGTTCCTGTTTTTCTCCAAGATTCATATTTTCCTGCTTTCTATTGTTCAAATTCTACAATGGCATATGGTTTCTGCTCTTCATCCGCCAGTGATACCAGATACATTTTATCATCTGCATATACAAATGGGAATACCTTGTCTCCTAATACTGCTGCTTTCCGGTATTCTGCCCGCATTTTATGGATATTAAAATTCTCAGGCAGATAATTCTTTGCCATGGCAATATACTGTTCATTATTTACATGATGATTGGTATCAATCTGCTCCGGGCGAATCTGAAAGCTTTCCTGTTCCTGCATTTTCTCCGGAAGTTTTATCTTTCTGTCCGCATAGTCCATTTTGAAAGGCTCTTCCATCTGATATTCTTCTAACATCTTATCAGAAATCCGTGCCGGTCTTTCCCTCTTTAAATCCATAAAAATCCACTGGGAATCCGCATAAGCACAGATTTTCCCCTCAGCATCCTCTATGGTAAAATTACGATAACCATAAAAACCTTTAAAGTTATATGGCCAGGTCTTTACTGTTATTTTTTCTCCAAGAACTGGCAGCCGTTCTACCACAATCTGCCAGGATGCCAAAAACCATGCCTGTGCATGCTCCTTCAAATAGTCCACGCCAATTCCAAGATCCTCTGACTGGAATATACAACAATCCTGCAGATAATTAGTCAATGCCTGAAATGTCATCTTCTGTCCGCTGTCTGTTTCACTATATCTTACTCTGCTTTTCATGGAATACATAGATGTGTCCTCCTTGTAAATGCCTGGCTATTAGAAAGAATGTGCCCTGGCACATTCTCGCGCCTGCGGCGGCCGCTTGCGGCATCTACCTTATACGTCGCAGTGCGCATCCTCGCGGATCGTTTTTACTTTGCGGGAAAGCAATTTCCTGTAAAGTAAAAAAACACCACGCTGCTGTGGTGTTTTCATGAGCAGGGCTACAAGGATTCGAACCTTGAAATGACGGAGTCAGAGTCCGTTGCCTTACCGTTTGGCGATAGCCCTTTGTTGTGTCAACAATGGGTATTCTACATGAAAACATTCCATTCGTCAAGCACTTTTTCGATTTTTTTTCGATTTTTTGCAAAAAGTTTTTACAGGTCATCAAAAAACCTTGATTGTACCGTTCAAATCTGCAAATTCAATGGTCTCTTCCCACATCAGCTTTGCCTTTCCACTGGTGGAATCCGTAAGTTTCTTTTCTAATTCCAGACACTGTTCTAACGGTACTGCTGCATCCAGTTCCACACCTTCTGCATATTCGGTATCCATAATCGTAACGCCCTGTTCTGCCAGAAGATACTGTATCTTGCCAAGTCCTGTATAATCCGTACTTATCTTAAGACGCTTTCCCGGTCTCTTTTCAATGATGGTACAATTCTTTAAACCCTCCTGTACAGCACCCTGATAAGCACGCACCAGTCCACCGGTTCCCAGAAGTGTTCCACCAAAATACCGGGTTACTACTACCACTACATCCCGGATGCCTTCCCGTAAAAGTACGTCTAACATCGGACGGCCTGCTGTGCCGGAAGGTTCTCCGTCATCCGAGCAACGGGTCAGCTCCTGATTTCTTCCTATTATAAATGCGGAGCAGTTATGTCTTGCATCCCAGTATTTTTTCTTCATAGTATTGATATATGCTACCGCTTCCTCTTCTGTGGTAACTGGTGCAATATTTGCAATAAACCGCGATTTTTTCTCTTCAAGCTCACCACTGCCGCCTTCATATATTACTTTTCCGTTTGAAACTTCTGACATATTGCATTGCTCCTGCCTCTTTTTTCGTTTCCTTATTGTAGCATGATTTCCATTTTTCCTGCAAGGAAACCTTAAGAATTTCTTATCAAACCTTGCGTTTTACTTTTTTCTTTATTATATGGTATCTTTTTGCTATAATAAGAAAATAATGTTATTAATCCAAAGGAGGCACATTATGAATTATGGAAAGAAGAGTACCGCCAGGAAGGAAAAAGAGCTCACTTCCAAAGGTACTATGGTCCGTAAGAAGTTTTCCGTAATTTTCTGCAAGACTCTACTGATCTGCTTTTTCTTAGTAGCTGTCGTCGGTATTTGTGCAGGAATCGGAATCTTCAAAGGAATCATTGATTCTGCACCAGATATAGATGATATTGATGCAAGTCCTACCGGACAGCTCTCTACCGTTCTTGACGATGAGGGTAATGAAATTGCCACTCTGGTTACTTCCGGTACAAATCGTGACCCGGTAACCATTGATAAGATGCCGATTAATCTTCAACATGCATTCGTAGCCATCGAAGATGAACGTTTTTACGATCACAACGGAATTGATATCAAAGGAATCATCCGTGCCGGCTTCAAAGGCATTGCATCCGGTTTTCATTTTAATCAGGGAGCCAGCACAATTACACAGCAGCTTCTGAAAAACAACGTTTTCACTGACTGGACAAGCGAAGACAGTATGGCTGACAAGTTTGAGCGTAAAATACAGGAACAGTATCTGGCTGTACAGCTTGAAAAAAGAGAATCCAAGAACTGGATTCTGGAAAATTACTTAAACACCATTAACCTTGGTCAGAATACCCTTGGTGTCCAGGCTGCATCCAAACGATATTTTAACAAAGATGTATCTGACTTAACACTTTCTGAGTGTGCAGTAATTGCAGCAATTACCAAGAGTCCGACAAAGTATAATCCGATTACTAACCCGGACAACAACGCATCCCGTCGTAAAGATGTCTTAGACAATATGTTAGACCAAGGTTATATTTCGCAGGAAGAACACGACGAAGCATTAGCAGATAATGTCTACGACCGTATTCAGATTGTAGATAACAGCACTTCTTCTACTGCAAATGTCAACTCCTACTTTGTGGATACCCTTACCGACCAAGTAATGGATGACTTAATCAATGAATTAGGTTATACCGAGACACAGGCTTTCAATGCACTCTATGGTGGTGGTCTTACCATTTACTCCACCCAGAATGCTAATCTCCAGCAGATTTGTGATGAGGAAGTCAATAACTTAGATAACTACAACGGTCAGGTGGAATATTCTTTCTCCTATCGTCTTTCCATCCAGAAAGCCGATGGTACACTGCAGAATTACAGTGAACAGACCATGCTCACCTACTATCGTGAAAAAACCGGTAATAACAGCTACAACATCAACTTCAGTTCCAAAGAAGATGCCCAGGCTGCCATTGACCAGTATAAAGCAGATATTATGGAAGAGGGAGATACCATCCCGGGCAGCGGCGAATCCGTTACCTTTACGATTCAGCCACAGGCTTCCCTTACGCTGATGGATCAGGCTACCGGTGAAGTGAAAGCATTAGTTGGTGGCCGTGGTGATAAAACCGCAAACAAAACCTTAAACCGGGCTTCTGATACCACCAGACAGCCGGGTTCCACCTTCAAGATTTTAGCTGCTTATGCACCTGCTCTTGACAGTGGTGGAATGACCTTAGCCTCTGTAGAAGATGATGCTCCTTATTCTTATACCAATGGACGTTCTCTTCGTAACTACGATGACCAGTATCGTGGATTTACTACTTTAAGAGAAGCAATCTGCCACTCCATCAATATTGTAACCGTTAAGACCCTCACTGATATCAGTACCGATTTAGGTTACAGTTACTTACAGAGCTTCGGATTTACCACCTTAGATGCTGAACACGATAATAATCAGGCTCTCTGCCTTGGAGGTATCTATAAAGGTGTTACCAACTTAGAATTAACTGCCGCCTATGCGACCGTTGCAAATGGCGGTACTTATACCAAACCAAGATTCTATACCAAGATTTTAGACCATGACGGAAATGTTTTAATTGACAATACTCCGCAGACCCATACTGTATTAAAGGACACCACTGCATGGCTCTTAACCAATGCCATGGAAGATGTTGTTACCTCCGGTACCGGTACAATCGTTAACTTCGGTTCTATGCCGATTGCCGGTAAAACAGGTACTACAACCTCTGACCGCGATGCTCTTTTCGTAGGATACACACCATATTATACCTGTGGTGTATGGGGCGGATATGATGATAACAGCGAACTTTCCAGCACCAGATATCCAAAGTTAATCTGGAAAGCAGTTATGTCCCGTGTCCATGAAAATCTGGAATATAAAGACTTTACTATGCCAAGCGGAATTACTTCTGCTGTCGTATGTAAGAAATCCGGAAAACTTGCCGTAGAAGGTTTATGTGACTGTGATCCGCGTGGCAGCATGGTTGAAACAGAATATTTTGCAACCGGCACAGTTCCAACAGAAGTATGTGACCATCATGTCAGCGCAACAATCTGTACTTCCTCCGGAATGCTTGCAAATGAATATTGTCCGAACGAAACAAGACAGACTGGTATCTATATCGTTGGCGGTTCTGAAGGTACGGATGATTCTCCATATCTTATGACAGATGAATTATCCAACAGCACCTGTAACGTACACACTTCAAGTTCCGTTACACAGCCTTCCACACCATCTACTAATACAACAGATACTTCTAATCCAACCAGTGGAAGTCTTACCGGTGGTGGGGATAATACTACACCAGATCATGGTAATACCGGAACCGGAAGCAGTACAAATACCGGTGGTGATACAGGAACCGGTGGTGGCACAGGAACCGGCGGCAGTACAGGAACCAGTGGTGGTGCAGGAACCGGCAGTGGCACAGGAACCGGCAGTGGCACAGGAACCGGTGGTGGTACAGGAACCGGCGGTGGAAGTTCCGGTATCGGCTCTGATGGAAACACTACGAATTAACCAAATCATTATTCTATAATCAGACACCTATAGAAGCTGCCAAAGGCAGCCTCTATTTTTCTATCTGATACCGGGCACAGACAACAACAAAAGCCCTGACATACGCCAGGACTTTCGTTGTTGATGTATATACTACTAAGGGGATTAGATAATTACTAACCTAATCACAATTAGATTAGTACATGATTAGTGAAGTTCTCTTGTTACAAAATCCGGGTAAGCTGACTCTAAGCCATGCTCAGTAGAATCCAGACCTTCTAACTCTTCTTCTTTTGATACTCTAAGACCAATTGTCTTCTTTAATACGATAAATACTATGCTCATGGTTACAATTACCCAGCCTGCGATACATACGACACCAAGTGCCTGAATTGCCAGATGATGAACTCCGCCACCATAGAAGAGGCCATCTGTATAATCAAAGAGACCTACCATCAATGTTCCAAAAAGACCACAGGCACCGTGTACGGATACAGCACCAACCGGATCATCTACTTTTAATTTGTCTTCTACAAAGTATACTGACATGGTACAAAGGATACCAGCTAAACCACCGATAATGAATGCTCCTACTGCATCAACATTTGCACATCCTGCTGTAATTGCTACCAGACCTGCCAGGGAACCATTTAAGGACATGGACACATCCGGTTTACCATTCTTAATCCAGGTATAAATCATTGCTGTAACAGTTGCTGCTGCCGGTGCAATGGTTGTTGTTGCAAAAATCTGTGAAAGCTGTAAGGTATCAGTTGCTGCTGCACCATTAAATCCATACCAGCCAAACCAGAGAATAAATACTCCCAACGCACCAATTAAAATGTTGTGACCCATAATAGGTCTTGATTTACCATCTTTGTCATATTTACCAATACGAGGTCCTAATAAAGCGGCTCCGATAAATGCGGTAATTCCACCTACCATATGAATACATGCAGAACCTGCGAAATCTGTAAATCCAAGGTCTGTAAGCCATGGAGTTCCGCCCCATACCCAGTGTGCTTCTACCGGATATACAATCAGGCTGATTACAAAACTGTAAATACAATATGTAATGAATTTGGTACGCTCTGCCATTGCTCCAGATACAATTGTTGCAGCTGTTGCACAGAATACCAGGTTAAATACGAAATTGGACCAGTCTGTTGTTCCAAAATTCTTCAATGGATTTAAACCCCATCCTACAAATTTTCCATCACCACAAAGAATATTATATCCTAATAAATAAAATGCAACGGTACCAATACAGAAGTCCATCAGGTTCTTCATTGTAATATTACCTGTATTTTTTGATCTGGTAAAACCAGCCTCTACCATTGCAAATCCACATTGCATAAAAAATACTAACGCTGCTCCCATCAGGAACCAAACACTCATATCCATAATCATTTCCTCCTTTACCAAAATAAATATTAAAGTAAAAAAAATAGAGATATCAAACAAGGCTCTCTCCTTGTCTGCTTATCTCCTTCGATAATATTTATTTGCGATATTCATTTTTCAATATCCACAAGACAGTTTCCTATCTGTGCCTTACTCCTCTTTGCATCTTTTATAATGCTTTGTCACCATGTTCACCGGTACGGATACGAACGGCATCTTCTACATCATACACAAAGATTTTACCATCACCAAAGTTACCGGTATTAATCTCATCTACTACCTTATCAATTAATCCTGGCGCAACTTCATCCGAAACAACAGTCTCTACTTTGATTTTCGGAAGTAATGTTACATTATAAGATGCTCCACGGTAATTCTTGATAATACCCTTCTGATTACCATATCCCATGCTATTTACAATGTTTAAACCATTGACTTCACTGCTTTCTAAGACTGCTTTCAAGTCTTCAAGCTTTTCCGGTTTAATAATAATTTCCAGCTTTTTCATATCATCTCGTCCTCCTTCTTATTATTGTTCACAATTTATTCACCTGGCATTCAAAGATGATTCACTTTATCAACACGCTTTTTTCAAATTAGGCTGATATAGTATAGTCATAAGCAAAAGAAAAACATAACTTTAAATATTCTTTTTCATAATCTGCCAGGTAACTTAAGTTGCCTGGCATCCTCCCTTTTATGCCTCTTTTTCCGTCTGTTCTAAGGAGAATGCCCTGCAATTAAAGTTCTTTTTTATACTTCGAAGATTAAATCTCCATAAGATGGCATTGGCCATATATCTTTGTCAACAAGCATCTCTAACTTGTCAACCGGAGCTCTTAATGCATCCATTGTTGTTTTTACAACATCTCTGTAATATACAGCCTGATCTCTTCCCTCTTCCATTGTTCCACCTTTTTCTGTTACTTCTTCCAGTTTTGCCAAAGCAATCTTGGTCTCAGATAAGAGGTCAGATACTTCTGTCAGTAATTCTGTCTGAACACTGATGTCTGCATCACATACAGATTTTACAGCTGCTGCAGAAGTTGCAAGCTCTGTTGTATATTTGATAACTGCCGGGATAATCTGTTTTCCTGCAATATCAATCATAGCTTTTGCTTCGATGTTAATCTCTTTTGCGTAAGTCTCATATTCGATTTCTACACGGGAATCCAGCTCCGCTTTGGTAAATACACCAAAACGCTCGAATAAAGAAACTGCTTTTTCTGTATTCAGTGCCGGGATTGCATCTACCATGGACTTGATGTTTGGAAGTCCACGACGCTCTGCTTCCTCTACCCATTCATCAGAATATCCGTTTCCGTTGAATACGATTCTCTGATGCTCAGTTGCATATTTCTTAATCAGATCATGTACTGCCATATCAAAATCGTCTGCTTTTTCCAGTTCATCACACGCCTCAGAAAATGCTTCTGCTACAATTGTATTCAATACAACGTTTGGCTGTGCGATGGAATCCTGGGAACCAACCATACGGAACTCGAATTTGTTTCCGGTAAATGCAAACGGTGAAGTTCTGTTACGGTCTGTTGCATCTTTCATGAAGTCAGGCAATGTCTTAACACCAGTCTCTAATTTAGAACCAGCTAAACTGTGTGTAGCTTCTCCGGTGCAGATAAGCTGTGATAATACATCCTGTAACTGTTCTCCAAGATAGATAGAAACGATTGCTGGCGGTGCCTCGTTTGCTCCTAATCTGTGGTCGTTTCCAACGTCTGCTGCAGATTCACGAAGCAGGTCTGCATGTTTATCTACTGCTTTTAAGATACAGGTAAGCACTAATAAGAACTGTACGTTCTCATGAGGTGTTTTGCCCGGCTCTAATAAGTTAATTCCATCATCTGTTGTGATAGACCAGTTGTTATGTTTTCCAGAACCATTGACACCTGCAAATGGCTTCTCATGAAGCAGACACTGTAAGCCATGACGGCCGGCAACCTTCTTTAAGGTTTCCATTACTAACTGGTTGTGGTCTACTGCTACGTTTGCTTCGGAGTAGATTGGAGCTAACTCATGCTGTGCAGGAGCAACTTCGTTATGCTGTGTCTTTGCAGATACACCAAGTTTCCATAATTCTTTATTTACATCTCTCATGTATGCTGCAATTCTCTCACGGATGATTCCGAAGTAATGGTCATCCATTTCCTGTCCTTTTGGAGGCATTGCTCCAAATAAGGTACGTCCGGTAAAGATTAAATCTTTTCTCTTTAAATATTTTTCTCTGTCTACGATGAAATATTCCTGCTCCGGTCCAACGGAAGGAGTTACTTTCTTAGATGTTGTATTTCCAAATAATCTTAAAAGCCGGAGAGACTGGGTATTAATTGCTTCCATGGAACGAAGTAACGGTGTCTTCTGGTCCAATGCTTCTCCTGTGTAGGAGCAGAAAGCGGTAGGAATACAAAGAGTTGCTCCTGCTGCATCCTGTCTTACGAATGCCGGCGAAGTACAATCCCATGCTGTATATCCTCTTGCCTCAAAGGTTGCTCTTAATCCACCGGATGGAAAAGAAGATGCGTCTGGCTCACCTTTGATTAATTCCTTACCGGAAAAGCTCATCAAAACTTTACCGTTTGGCATTGGTGCTGTAATAAAGGAATCATGTTTCTCAGCAGTTACTCCTGTTAATGGCTGGAACCAGTGTGTATAATGGGTAGCTCCTTTTTCGATTGCCCACTCTTTCATCTCATGTGCCACTACGTCTGCTGTCTCAAGGTCTAATTCTTTTCCCTCTTCGATTACTTCTCTTAACTTTTTGTAGGTCTTTTTCGGAAGACGTTCCTGCATTACTGCATCATTGAATACGTTCTCGCCGAAAATATCTGCTACATTGAAATATTCTGTCTCACTCATACTATACATCCTTTCTGCCTCTCACCATAAATCCCCTGAGAAATATGATTTTTATTTTCTGCAATCAATGTATGACTTCTCTCCTCCGGTAATTCCCCAGATATAGAAAAAAGGGCATTCCAATTCCTTTGGAACACCCTTGTTCGTCACGCACATTTCATCTGCTATATTTAAAATACATGAAACTTTCTAAAAAATCAAGTCAAAGTTTATATTTTTTTTATTTTTGATACATTCTACAAATTTGTGCAAAATAATATACATTTTTTGTCGATTTTATCAATCGCCGGTTTCGAAATCAGTTGCTGCCAGGCGGTACTGCATACCCATTCTCATCTGCAACTACTTTTTCCGTGCCCTCTTCTGTACTTTTTAATGTACGCATTCCGTGGTTTCCGGCACTTCAGGCAAGAAAGAATATGAAGAGTCTCTGAACTGAAATTATTCTTATCATAGGCTAAGGAAGAAAACCTCAATGCACAGTACTTCTTATCCTTAGTAAAGAAATATGCTGAATTTACAGAATTAAATGCTGAGATTATACGAGAATTCGATGACAAGATTATTATATTCAACGCAGAGAAAATGAATGGTCGCAGACAGCAGGAAATCCAAATTATCTACAACTGCATTGGTGCAGTTAATCTTCCTGCAAGCAAAAGAAAAAAATGGCATAGCCGGATTTCTCCGAAACTATGCCGATTTTTCAAAGGATAAAAATCCCTTACTTGCACCCTCTAATGGGCGGCCCTTATAAAAATCATTCTTATTCTGCTTTTCCAACAGAACCAAATAATTCCATTTTTTCTTTTACAGTAGCTTTGATTGCTTCTGCACCTGGAGCTAATAATTTACGTGGGTCAAATCCTTTGCCCTCTAAGTCCTTACCAGCTTCAATATATTTACGTGTAGCATCTGCGAAAGATAACTGACACTCTGTATTTACATTAATCTTAGATACGCCAAGAGAGATAGCTTTCTTAATCATATCTGCAGGAATTCCTGTACCACCGTGAAGTACTAATGGCATAGTTCCTGTCTTCTGCTGGATAGCATCCAGAGTTTCGAAAGAAAGTCCTTTCCAGTTTGCCGGATATTTTCCGTGGATATTACCGATACCTGCTGCAAGCATATCTACACCAAGATCAGCGATTGTCTTACACTCGTTAGGATCTGCGCACTCGCCCATTCCAACTACTCCGTCTTCTTCTCCACCGATGGAACCAACCTCACACTCGATAGAAAGTCCAAGCTGATGAGCTACATTTACAAGCTCTGTAGACTTAGCAAGGTTCTCTTCAAATGGATAATGAGAACCATCAAACATGATAGATGTAAATCCAGCTTTGATACATTTATAACATCCTTCATATGTTCCATGATCTAAGTGAAGTGCTACAGGAACTGTGATTCCAAGTTCTTCATCCATAGCTTTTACCATAGCTGCAACGGTCTTAAAACCTGTCATATATTTTCCTGCACCTTCAGATACACCAAGAATTACAGGGGATTTTAATTCTTCTGCAGTTAACAGTATTGATTTTGTCCACTCAAGGTTGTTGATATTGAACTGGCCTACTGCATAATGACCAGCTTTTGCTTTTTTTAACATTTCTGTTGCTGATACTAACATTTTGATTCCTCCATTGTTTTTTTCATTGTACCATGGCTTTTCCCAAAAATAAAGTTAAAAATATAACAATCATTTTACAGATGTTTCTTTATTCTTGACCATAATCTCCAAAGCCTGGTGCATATTTCTTATTTCCACTTCCTTATGGTCTCCCCCAAACTCACCATCTAAAGTCCATGGAATAATTTCTTCCGGATAAAACTTAATATTGCTGCTCTTAAATGAGTATACCAGGTCGGTATCATCCTTGCGGCTGGTTAATGCTGCAATAATCTCATTTAACTCCAGTGGATTCTTCGGTGCTTTAATCAGTGTCACCTCAAAAACACCGTCATCCAGGAGTACATTTTTACCTGTCAGGTTCTTAAATCCCCCCACAGAAATAGAATTGGTAATCATACCATAGATAAATTCGTCCTCTAATACCTCATCATCATATTCTACCCGCATCTTATAGACCGGAATGTCTAAAAGCTGTTTCATTCCTTCTAAAATATAAGCTGCGTGTCCTAATACATTCTTTAACTGCTGGCTGGTCTGATAAGATACTGCAGTAAACAGTCCAAATGCTGCCACATATACGAATGAATCTCCATTAAAATATCCTATATCTACCGGAAACCGTCTTCCCTTTACCGCTACATTTGCTGCCTTTAGCATGCTTTTAGGTATTCTTAAAGAATTGGCAAAGTCGTTGGTACTTCCTGCCGGAATATAGCCAAGCAGTGTCTTTTCTTCACTTTCCATCATTCCGCTGACTGCTTCATCCAAAGTACCGTCTCCACCACTACAGACAATCAGATCATAATTCTTCGCTTCTTCTCTGACATGGTTCTGCGCATCCCCTTTGCTCTGTGTCGGATATATGGTTACTTCATAATCTGCCTTTACCATAATGTCTACAATTTCTAACAGTTTATTCTTAATCAGTCCCTTGCCGGAATGTGGATTAAATATAAAAAGTAATTTCTTTTTCATTTTTTACATAACCTCTCTTTTCCTTCTAGCCCTCAGACAGGAACTGTTCCAATGTATCCAAGGCTTCCTTCTCGTCCTCACCCTCAGTAACAACTGTTACCATATCCTCATAATTCATTGCCAGTGACATCATACCCATAATGCTCTTCACATTTACTTTTTTATCTCCGGATTCAATATAAATACTGCTGGAAAAACGATTTGCAGTCTGAACAAGCAATGCAATGGGACTTGCTTCGACACCATTGACAAATTTAATGGTCACCTCTTTCTTCATCATATGTATTCCTCCTCATCCTTTTCATACTCTCATGTTTTCAGCAATTTCACTTATCTTTCTTAACCTGTGATTCACACCGGATTTTCCCACCGGTGGATTTAAGTATGCCCCCAGTTCCTTAAGAGGCGCTTCCGGGTGCTCCAAACGTACCTGTGCCATCTCGTAAAGATTATCCGGCAATTCCTGCAGTCGTCCCTTTTCCTGGATAAACTTAATATCTTCAATCTGCTTTACTGCAGCATTCACTGTCTTATTAATATTGGCAGTTTCACAATTTACCTGCCGGTTTACACTGTTACGCATCTCTTTCAAAATGCGTACATTTTCAAGGTTCATCAGTGCCACATGTGCTTCCATGATATTTAACATATCCACAATCTGTGCACCTTCTTTTAAGTATACCACATGGTGCTTCTTACGTTCCACCACTTTCGCATCCATGCCAAAGTCACTGATTACCGTCCTGAGCTGTTCTGCCTGTTGTGGCGTTGCACATACAATTTCAAAATGATAGGATTTATGCGGGTCACTCATGGAACCCGAAGCCAGAAATGCTCCTCTTACAAACGTCCTTCTACAGCAGGACTTCTGCAGCAACATTCCATTTACTGCCTGTCGGAACGGATGCAGTGAACCGTCCTCTTCCAAAAATTTAAGTGCCATTAATACCCTGCGCATGGCATCCTGTTCTTCTATATATAACACACCCGGATTCTGTTCAGATAACTCTGCACTGATGTCAAATGCCCGCTTCAAAAGCGTATAGCACTTTTTTGCCAATCCGGCATGTTCTGTTGCAATTTCCAATCTGGGATCTGCTCCCGTCAATATCATTCTTCCAGAAAAACTTATAATTGCTGCAAGTTCTGCTAACTGACAGTGTCTGCTTTTACTTATATGCTTCTCCAGTTCCGCCTTTACTTCTCCTGAAAAAGACATCTCATATCTCCATCTAATGCCGCATCGTATCCTTTTCAATGTCACGATGCTCTATCTTAATTCCAAACTGTTTCTGTTTCTCCAACCGTTTAAACAATTCATTGGCAAGGGTTACGGAACGATGCTTGCCTCCGGTACAGCCAATGGCAATTACCAGCTGGCTCTTTCCCTCTGTTATGTAATTCGGTATCAGGAATTTTATCATATCTTCTAATTTATCCAGAAATACGTGGGCTTCCTTATATTGCATCACAAAATCCTGAATCTCTTTATCATTACCATTCTTTGGGCGTAATCCTTCCACATAATACGGATTTGGCAGAAAACGTACATCAAACACCAGATCTGCATCTGCCGGAATTCCATACTTGAATCCAAAGGATAAAATTGTGATAAATAAATTCTTAAACTCCTGATTCTCTACAAATATTTTATTTAATTCTGTTTTTAATTCTCTGGTCAGAAGATGACTGGTATCTATAATGTAATTTGCCTGTTTCTTTAAGAATTCCAATCTTCTTCTTTCTTCTTCGATGCCTTTATCGACACGATCGCTTCCTGCCAGTGGATGACTTCTTCTGGTTTCTTTATAACGTTTTACCAGCACACCATCCTCTGCATCCAAAAACAGTACATCAAATTCTTTTCCTTCACCTCTCAGGTGGTCAAGAATATCCTGCAAATCTTCCAATGCCTGTCCGCTTCGGATATCCACACCCACCGCAACCTTCTGAAGCTCGGTATTTCTTAAATCTGCCAACTCTATAAACTTTTCAATCAGCGGAATCGGCAGATTATCGACACAATAAAATCCGATATCCTCCATCATCTTAAGTGCTGTACTCTTTCCCGCCCCGGACATTCCTGTCAGAATTACCAGTTTCATGAAAATTCTCCTAACCTTCTTACTTCCGGCTCCAGTCTTACCTGAAACTCCTGTTCTACTTTTTCCTGCACCCTGCGCATCAGCTCTTCCACTTCTGCTGCAGTTGCCTGCCCACGGTTTATAACAAAGCCACAATGTTTCTCGGATACCTGGGCATCTCCCACACGATAGCCTCTTAACCCGGCATCCATAATCAGCTTTCCGGCAAAATAGCCTTCCGGCCGCTTAAAGGTACTTCCTGCACTTGGGAATTCCAACGGCTGCTTCTCCTGCCGTTTCTGGCGGAGTTCCTGCATGACAGCTTCAATTTTCTCTTTTTCTCCGGATACTAATTTTAACGTTACACCCAGCACTACTTCCCCGGTCTCCATAACACGGCTGTGTCTGTAACTTAAGGAAATCTCTTCTACCGGAACTTCTACCACTTCACCATCTTTGGTCAAAAGATCCGCAGATACTAAAATATCCTTCATCTCTCCGCCATAAGCACCGGCGTTCATCACAACTGCGCCTCCGATGCTTCCCGGAATTCCTGCTGCAAATTCCATTCCGCCTAAGGATGCTTCCAGTGCCTTGTGCGCAACCTTCGACAGCAATGCTCCCGCTTCGGCATGAATCATATTTTCCTTTACTTCAATGTAAGAAGCATTTGCGCCAAATTCAATGACCACTCCGGGAATTCCCTTATCGCCCACCAGAAGATTGCTTCCGTTTCCAATAATCGTATACGGAATCTTCTTTGCTCTGCACAATGTGATGACATCCACTGCCTCTTTGATGGTCGGCATCAGAAAAATCTCTGCCATGCCCCCAATCCGGAATGTGGTATGACGGCTCATCGGCTCCTGCAAGCGTATTCTGCTTTCATCTACAATTGTCTTAATGGCTTCTATCCAGTCTTCTCTCACAATTTGCTTCTCCCATTTTTTATTTCTCTATGAAGCCAGAAATGCTACATAACCTTTATATGCTTCATATAAATCTGCTTTACTGATAATCTCCCATGGTGCATGCATATTTAAAACTGCCACACCACTGTCAATTACCTGCATTCCATAATTTGCCAGAATATACGCGATGGTTCCGCCGCCACCCTGGTCTACTTTACCTAATTCTGCAGTCTGATAAAATACATTACCATCGTCCATCACTGCACGCAACTTTCCAACATATTCTGCACTGGCATCATTAGAACCTGACTTTCCTCTGGAACCGGTATATTTATTAAATACCATTCCTTTTCCAAAATATGCTGCATTTTTCTTATCCATAACGGACGGATAATTGGGGTCAAATGCCGCACTGACATCAGAGGATAATACATGGGAATTCTGCAATGCACGACGCAGTGCAAGTTCTGTATACTGTCCTGCTGCTGCCATCACTTCTGCTGTCATATTTTCAAAAAATCTCGACTGCATCCCGGTTGCTCCCACGCTGCCGATTTCTTCTTTATCTACCAGGAGACATACACTGGTATATTCCGGTGTTTCATTTTTTGCCAGCATTGCCTCAAAGGATGGATACGCACAGACTCTGTCATCATGTCCGTACCCCATAATCATGCTCCGGTCAAGTCCATAATCTCTTGCTTCTCCGGCTGGTACCACTTCAATCTCTGCGGACAGGAAATCTTCTTCCTCAATTTCATATTCCTCTTTTAAGATTCCAAGGATATTTTCTTTTACCGTATCCTTGGCATTTTCTTTTTCTTCACCTGCAAGCGGAATACTTCCAATCAGAAGGTCTAAGTTTTCTCCTTCAATAACCTTTGCTGCTTTCTTTTCCATCTGCTCACCGGCAAGATGAATCAGTAAATCACTGACACCAAATACCGGATCTCCCGGCTTATCTCCAATATTTACCTCTACTACACTTCCGTCTTTCTTTGCCACTACACCATGCAATGCCAGCGGAAGTGTTACCCACTGGTATTTCTTCACACCACCATAATAATGGGTATCTAACATAGCAAGCCCGGTATCTTCATAGAATGGATTCTGTTTTAAATCCATTCTCGGAGAATCCACATGTGCGCCGAGAATCCGCATGCCCTCTTCCATTGGTTTCTTTCCTACAATGAACATAGCAAGTGCTTTTCCATTATTATCTGCATACACTCTTGCACCGGATTCCAGTTTTATTCCTTCTGCAATCACTTTCTTTATATCAAGATATCCTGCTGCCTCTGCCCGCTCTACAAAAGTGCGTACACATTCTCTTTCTGTCTTACATGCTGATATAAATTTACGATACTCTTCTGCAAATTCAAAAACTTTCTTCTTCTCTTCTTCACTGTAATGATTCCATGCTACTTCTCGTTCCATATGAATGAATCTCCTTTTACTCTTCTTCCTCGTCGTCCTTCTTGTTCAGATTTGCCTGTACACGACGATACAATTCCTGAGCTGCATTGTAACCCATCTTCTTCTGTCTGTGGTTAACGGCTGCAGCCTCGCAGATAACTGCCAGATTTCGGCCTGGACGGATTGGAAGGGAATGACATACTACTTTATTTCCAAGTAACTCTGTATATTCTTCCTCAAGACCAAGGCGGTCATACTCATTATCCTTCTTCCAGTCTTCCAGTTTAATTACAAGGTCGATATTCTGTTTCTCTTTTACACACTCAACACCGAACAAAGTCTTTACATCAATGATTCCGATACCTCTTAACTCAATGAAGTATCTGGTGATATCCGGTGATGTGCCGGTTAAGGTATGCTCATTAATTTTACGGATTTCTACCACATCATCTGTTACCAGACGATGTCCTCGCTTAATCAGTTCCAGTGCTGCTTCACTCTTACCGATTCCGCTTTCACCGGTAATCAGAAGTCCCTCACCGTAAACGTCTACCAGCACACCATGGATGGTAATACACGGAGCAAGCTCTTCACTCAAAAGATAAATCAGCTCCGCCATGAATTCTGATGTGCTTCTGCCTGTTCCGAATACCGGAACATTATTTTCCTTTGCCCTCTGTAAGAACAGGTCATCCGGCTGTAAATCCCTGCAGAAAATAACACATGGTATATCATATTTTAAGAACCGGCTGTAAATGCTGTCCTTTTCTGAATCATTCAAATGCTGCAGGTATGTATATTCTACCATACCGATAATCTGTACACGGGACTGCTCGAAATGTTCAAAATATCCGCTCAGCTGTAACGCCGGACGGTTTACATCCGCAAGTCTGATGCGGTGTCCCTTTAATTCCATATCCTCAATATATTTCTTTAACTGCAGTTTTTTTACAATTTTCTCAATTCCTACACCTTCCATGGAATGACTCCTTCCTTATCTTCACCCCTGTATTTTTATAATTCTTTACTGTTCTAATAATTTGAAACGTTCTACCAGTTCATCTAAAGAAGTTGCCTCTGCAGACAATTCTTCACTGGTTGCTGATGCTTCCTGGGATGCTGCAGAATTGGTCTGAATAACATCATCAATCTGTTTTACACCATCTTCAATTTCTTTTACTGACACTGCCTGGCGGTCAGATGCAATTCTGATATTAGCAACTTCTGTAATAATAGCATCCAGTTCTGTAATAACCTTATTTAATGATTCCGATGTCTGCTGTGTTACTTCGTTTCCATGTTCTACTTCTACCTGGTTTGTCTCCAGTAAATGCTTGGATGTCTCTGCAGATTCTGCACTGCTTTCAGCCAGCATACGAATCTGCTCCGCAACAACTGCAAATCCCTTTCCTGCTTCTCCGGCTCTTGCAGCCTCAATGGATGCATTCAGGGAAAGAAGGTTGGTCTGGCTTGCAATACCATCAATTTCAGTAATAACTCTTTCCAGCTCTTTGGATGTTGTCGAGATACGTTCCATTGCCTCCATAAGTTCCCGCATCTTGTTCTGGCTGACATTTGCTTCCATTCCTACGCTCTTTGCACGGTCATGTACAATATCTGTTGACTTGCTGTTTGCAACAACCTGTTCTGTAACCTTTGAAACATTCTCCACCAGATTATCTACTGCAATAGACTGGTCTGTTGCACCCTTTGCCAGATCCTGGGAGCTGATTGCAAGCTGTTCAGAACCGGCGGCTACCTGATTAGAAGATTCCTTAATCAGGCATAATGTACTGCTTACGTTCTGGATGGTGCTTACCAGTTCTTCCATCACCGTTTCAAATTCTCCCACATATGCTTCTTTGCATGAAGAACGTACGGTATAATTACCCTGTGCAAATTCTTTTAAAATATTCTGTAAATCGCCAACAATTTTCTGTAAAGTATCTTCCATATTACGGAACCGGTTTGCCAGTTCTCCGATTTCATCTTCAGACTGATAAGTTACTTTCTCATGCAATTCTCCATGGGAAAGATGCTCTGCTACATCTTCTAATTCCCGAATTGGTTTTACAATATAATAAATTAACCACTTGGATTCCCGGCCGGTTAAAGTAACACTTACTACTACGATTGTCAGCATAATCACAATGCAGATAACCAGAACCGGAATACGGAACGCATCCGGCACCACTGCCAGCAGAATCAATCCCAGACTGGCTAGTGCTACTGTTGCAAAATACAGCCTGAATATCATGTTAAATGCATCATTAACTTTTTTCTTGATACTTTTGTTTTTGAATTTTTCTTCTTTGGTCATAGTGATTCTCCTTTTTCTTTTTATTTTTCCTCTCCCCTGTGGAAAAAGCGGAATACTTCTTCCGCTGCTTTTTCGTTCATCGCTTCTGTCCCAGACAATTCTTCTATGGATGCACTGCGAATTGCGTCTAAGGACTGGAACCTTCGCATCAGCGCTTTTCTTCGTGCCGGACCGATTCCCGGAATATCATCCAGCACAGAATGTACCTGTTCCTTACTTCGTAAAGAACGATGATATTCTATGGCAAACCGATGTGCTTCATCCTGTATTCTTGTAATCAAATGAAATCCTTCACCGGAAGTGTCTATCGGTATCTCTATATTCTGATAATATAATCCTCTCGTCCTGTGATGATCATCTTTTACCATTCCACAGACCGGTATGGAAAGATGCAGTTCATCCAGCACCTGAAGAGCAATATTTACCTGACCTCTTCCACCATCCATCATAATCAAATCCGGGAATTTTGTAAATCCCCCATATTGGTCATCCAGCCCTTTTTTTGTAAAATTTTCCTTTCTTCCTGTCCATGGGTAAATCTGCGGGTCAGAACCTCATGCATGGATGCATAATCATCCGGTCCCGTGATAGTTCTTAACTTAAATTTCCGGTAATCACTGCGCTGTGGTTTCCCCTTTTCATAAACCACCATGGAACCTACCGTTTCAAATCCATTGATATTGGAAATATCATAGGCTTCCACGCGTTCTAACTTTTCTAAATCCAGCCAGGATGCAATTTCTTTCATTGCACCGATTGTCCTGCCTTCTTCACGCTTTAGTTTTTCCCTGTCCTGGGACAATACCAGTGCGGCATTTTTCTCTGCCAGCTCCACCAGTTTTTCCTTCATTCCTTTCTGCGGTACCCGGAGTACTACCTTCTGACCACGCTTCTTAGTCAGCCAGTCTTCAATAACTGCTGCATCCTCCACTGCATATTGCAGCATGATTTCCTTCGGGATATATGGTGTTCCGGAATAGAACTGCTTTAAAAATGTCGTCAGGATCTGTTCCTTACTGTCTTCATTGGCAATAGTTACATAAAAATGTTCTCTTCCTATAAGCCTTCCGCTCCGGATAAAGAATACCTGGACTACTGCATCCCGGTCATCGGCTGCAAGAGCTATTATATCTTTATCTTCTCCATCGGAACTGGTGATTTTCTGCTTCTGTGCCACCTGTTTTACACTGTTTAAAAGTTCCCGGTACTCAATTGCCCGCTCAAAATCCATATTTTCCGATGCCTGCATCATACGCTCTTCTAATTCTTTTAAAACCGGCTGATAATTGCCATTTAAGAAATCTACTGCCTGATTGATTTTCTCCCGGTACTCCTCTTTGGAAATATACCCCTGACAGGGTGCCTGACACTGATGAATATGGTAATTAAGGCACGGACGTTCTTTTCCAATATCTCTTGGCAATACCCGGTTGCAGGTTCTTAAATGATAAATTTTTTTCAACAAATCTATCGTATCTTTCACCGCACCGGCACTGGTATATGGACCAAAATATCTGGATTTGTCTTTTTTCAGCTGACGGCAAAAGAGAACCCTGGGGAATTCTTCCCCCAGAGTCACCTTTATATAGGGATAAGTCTTATCATCCCGGAGCATGGTATTATACTTCGGTCTGTACTCTTTTATTAAATTGCATTCCAATACCAGTGCTTCTAATTCCGAATCAGTGATAATATATTCAAACCGGGTAATCTTCTTTACCATCTGGTCTTTCTTGATTCCTTCGTCATGACACGCCTGAAAATACTGACGTACCCGGTTCCGAAGGCTTACTGCCTTACCTACATAGATAATGGCATCACTGGTATCATGCATGATATAGACCCCCGGCTGATCCGGAAGCTTCTTTAATTCTTCTTTAATATTAAACGTCATTCCCGTTCTCTTCTTTTTGGTCTTCTTCTTCCTTCTTTTCCTCATCCGGATCCGGCAGCCCTTTTAACTCACGGAATATCTTCATAAATTCTTTACCCGTAATGGTTTCATGTTCATATAAATAATCCGCAATATGGTCTAATACCTCGCGATTCTCTTCTAAGAGCTGATATGCCTCCTGATAGCAGTTATGAATCATGGTACGGACTTCTTCATCAATCTGTGCCGCTGTCTCATCGCCGCAATTCAAATGTGCTGCACCATCCAGATATGCATTATCTACAGAAGCCAAACTCATCATGCCAAATTTATCTGACATACCAAACTGTGTAATCATTGCCCTTGCAATCTTGGTCGCATTTTCAATATCATTTGCTGCTCCACTGGTTGCAGAATGGAATACCAGTTCCTCTGCTGCACGGCCTGCCATATAAGTCGTTATCTTGGCAATTAATTCATCCTTGGTCTCAAGAAATTTCTCTTCTTCCGGTGTCTGCAAGGTGTATCCCAATGCCCCCATGGTTCTTGGTACGATAGTAATTTTCTGTACCGGTTCTGTATTCTTCTGTAATGCAGTAACCATTGCATGACCTACTTCATGATAAGAAACAATCTTCTTCTCATGATTACTCATGGCACGGTCTTTCTTCTCTTTTCCACCAACTGCCACGATTTCAAAGGCTTCAAACAAATCACTCTGATTTACAAATTTACGGTTATGTTTTACTGCATTAATAGCAGCTTCATTAATCATATTTGCAAGATCGGATCCAACCAGTCCTGCACTTGCCAGAGCAATTGCTTCCAAATCTACGGATTCATCCATATGCACATCTTTGGAGTGTACCTTCAGCGTCTCAAGACGACCCTTCAAATCCGGTTTATCTACAATAATTCTACGGTCAAACCGTCCCGGGCGAAGCAACGCTTTATCCAGCACTTCCGGGCGGTTTGTTGCTGCCAGGACTAAAAGTCCCTTTGAAGTATCAAATCCATCCATCTCTGCCAGCAGCTGGTTTAAGGTCTGCTCGCGCTCGTCATTTCCACCGCCGAATCTGCTGTCACGGCTCTTACCGATGGCATCAATCTCATCAATAAATATGATACATGGTGCCTGTTTCTGGGCATCCTTAAACAAATCTCTTACCCTGGATGCACCGACACCTACAAACATCTCTACAAAGTCAGAACCAGCCAGTGAGAAGAACGGAACATTCGCTTCTCCGGCAACTGCCTTGGCAAGCAGAGTTTTACCGGTTCCAGGAGGTCCTACAAGCAATGCTCCCTTCGGAAGTTTTGCTCCAATTTCACGGTATTTTTTCGGATTATGCAGGAAATCTACCACTTCCTGTAAAGATTCTTTTGCTTCATCCTGTCCGGCAACATCCTTAAAGGTTACACCGGTTGTCTTTTCTACATATACTTTGGCATTGCTCTTGCCGACTCCCATCATTCCGCCGCCGGCCTTCTTCATGACTGCGCCAAAAATAATCCAGATAATAATTAAAGGCAATACAATACTTAAAATATTAAATACCCATGTCGATGTATTATTCGGAATATATCCGTCAATTTCTACATTGTGTTTATTTAAGAGATCTAATAAATTTTCATCTTTAATAAATCCGGTATAATAGGTCATCTTTACCAACGTCTTATCATCTGACTTTGGTGTGATATTATACTGGTTTGCACCTACTTCGACCTTTTCTACCTTGTCATCCTTTACCATCTGGACAAATTCCGTATAGGTAATCCGCTGGGAAGTCATATCTGCACTGCAACGGTTTAAAAGACTCATAAAGAACAGCGTCACAAGAGTAATGATAACAAATGCCAGTATCATCTGACCATTACCGCCCTTTTTATCGCCGTTCTGATTATTATTCCCATTATTCTGGTTATTATTTCCACCATTCTGATTATTATTTCCATTATTAAACAGGTTATCCATTGTATCCTCCGTATATGATTCTCGAAACTCTCCCAAAATATAGTTCTTATTATATGTAATCTGCCCGGATAAATCAATAATAACTCTGTTAAGTTTTCCTTTCTTTTCTAAATATTTTATAAATTTTTGTGGATTTATTTTTACTGTCGTTGTATAATAGACTAAGTTTGAGAAAAAATGAGACCGACGGCGCATTCACTGTCGGTCTATCTAAGTTTTAACCATATACACACATTTAAGGAGGAACTACCATGCCTGTAAAATACGTCTTTGTCACCGGTGGAGTTGTTTCCGGTCTCGGAAAAGGCATTACTGCTGCATCACTTGGCCGTCTGTTAAAAGCCAGAGGCTACAAGGTTACCATGCAGAAATTTGACCCGTATATCAATATTGACCCGGGTACCATGAACCCAATCCAGCACGGTGAAGTTTTCGTTACCGATGATGGAGCAGAAACCGACCTGGATTTAGGCCATTATGAACGTTTCATTGACGAAAGTCTTACCAAGAATTCTAACGTTACTACCGGAAAGGTTTACTGGTCTGTACTTCAGAAAGAACGCCGTGGAGACTTTGGTGGAGGTACTGTTCAGGTAATTCCACATATTACCAATGAAATCAAGAGCCGATTCTACCGTAACTTTACTTCCAATGATACACATATCGCCATCATTGAAGTCGGTGGTACTGTCGGAGATATCGAAAGCCAGCCTTTCTTAGAGTCCATCAGACAGTTCCAGCATGAAGTCGGACATGAAAATGCAATTCTGATTCATGTAACACTGATTCCTTATATCAAGGCATCCGGTGAATTAAAGACCAAACCGACACAGTCCAGCGTAAAGGAATTACAGGGAATGGGTATCCAGCCGGATATTATCGTATGCCGTTCCGAGCATCCTTTAGACCAGGGCTTAAAAGATAAAATTGCTTTGTTCTGTAATGTGCCAAATGACCATGTGCTGCAGAATCTGGACGTAGAATATCTCTACGAAGCGCCACTTGCCATGGAAAAAGAAAATCTGGCAAAGGTTGCCTGCGATTCTCTTCATCTTCCATGTCCGGAGCCGGATTTAAAAGACTGGACCGATATGGTTGAAGCATTACGCAATCCGATTCAGGAAGTAAATATCTCCTTAGTTGGAAAATATACACAGCTTCATGATGCTTATATCTCTGTTGTAGAAGCATTAAACATGGTGGAATTGCCGAGCGTGCAACCGTTAATTTAAACTGGGTAGATTCCGAATTATTAAATGATGAAAATGCAGAAGAAATTCTTGGTAATTCTGACGGAATTATTGTACCGGGTGGTTTCGGTGACCGTGGTGTAGAAGGAATGATTACTGCTGCAAAATATGCAAGAGAACATAAAATTCCATACCTTGGTCTCTGTCTTGGTATGCAGGTTGCTATCATTGAATATGCAAGACACGTCTGCAGACTCAATGACGCGCACAGCATCGAATTGGACCCGAATACCACACATCCTGTTATTGCTCTGATGCCGGATCAGGATGGCATTGAAGACATCGGTGGAACCTTACGTCTCGGTTCTTACCCATGTGTTCTGGATACTGATTCCCTTGCTTATCAGGTTTACGGAGAAGAAACCATTCATGAACGACATCGTCACAGATATGAAGTAAACAATGATTACCGTAATATCCTTACCGAAAACGGCATGAAGCTGTGTGGTCTTTCTCCAGACGGACGTATTGTAGAGATGGTTGAAATTCCTGGACATCCTTGGTTCGTAGCAACCCAGGCACATCCGGAATTAAAATCCAGACCAAACCGTCCACATCCTTTATTCAAAGGCTTTATTAAAGCAGCAACTGAAATCAGAAAGCAGAAATAGACTTTATTTTAAAAACAGCCTGTGATTTTCATGATACATCATGAAAATCACAGGCTGTTTCTGTTTTACAAATATAACCTAAAATCAAAGCAGTACTGCTTACTTTCTTTCTCCGTCTAAGAAACGCATCTCGCCCTCTTCCCCTTCTTCCGGTTTTGAAAAACCAATCATTCTGGCCTTTTCTCCATTTAAAAGACGCAGGCACTGTGGACAAAGTGTTCCAAAGGAAACCGGCTGTCCGCACCGGGAACAATAATTCGACATAATACCTGCTTTATCCTTTTCTTTATATTCAATTCTTCCCTCTTTAATCCACTGCTTTACCATCCGTACCGGAATATCAAAATACTCTGCCACCTGATATTCATTTACATCATTGTTTCGTACAAATTCCCTCACTTTATCAAAAAGAAGCAGTTCCTCACAGGCATAACAGTATTCCCTGTCTGACAAAGGCGGCAATGCCTTTCTGCACATCTTACAATACTTAACTTCTGTCTCCATTCTTCCCATCACCTGCTAACTGTATTTATTCTGTATCCTCTGAAGATATGTCACATATTTTTCTCTCATCTCTGCCGGCTCGATAATCTCAACCTTTTCTCCAAGGCCACAAAGCCAGCCGTAAAACTGTCCGCTGACTGCCACATGAAGTCTTGCTCTAAAATGCATATCATCTGCTTTTCTGACTTTTACTTCCTGCCCAAACCGGTCAATCACCACGCCAATCATATCATTTTCACAAAGCAGTGTCACCGTTTCTTCCTCACCGGCAAACATACCAAAAGTTTTCTTTGAATAAGATGCAATATCAAAGGTTTCAAACTGCTTAAGACCTCCCCGCTTCTTTCTGGTCAGTGAAATCTTAAGCATCTTATCCACGCGGAAATGCTTGATAATCTTATCTTCCTCATCATATGCTATAAGATAATAATTCTCATCATCCCAGGAAAGCACCAGCGGACTCACCTCGTAAAATGCTCCGTCCCGTCGAAGCTCCATTTCTTTTTCGATATTCCACGAAAAATACTGGAAACGGATTTTTACATCTCCGGAAATTCCGTTGTAAATCATATCAATGTTATAATAAATATTCTCATTAATGGTCTTATTCCGGTTGGTTACCACTACCTGACGCTGAAGCTGTTTTGCCTCATAGACGCTGACCAGCTTCTCCAACTTATGTATCAGCTCTCTTGATTTCTTCTGTGTAATGAACTTCGATGACTGCACCGCATCCACCAAAAGTTTCAATTCTGCCAGTTCAAAATCACGGCTTCCGATATAATATCCGCCTCGGTACTCCTGTTCCCTTAAAATATCCACGCCAAAGTCCTGCAGCATCTCCAAATCCCGATAAATACTTTTACGTTCTGCCGAAATACCTTTCTGATTCAGATATGCTATAATATCCCTCATCCTGACAGCATGCTTCTCATCCGTCTGTTCATACAGCAGTTCTAATATATATAATATTTTCAGTTTCTGATGCTCTGTTTTTCCCATAGTTCTAGTATAGCATAGGGCAAAACTTTGTGATACCTGTTTTTCAAATTTTCTGACATTTTCTCGTCACCCGCCTAAATTATGTTTTTCATTTTACTGTAAAAAAGGAATTGTCACCCATTCCAATTCATGTTATAATATGCATAAATAAAGATTGAATTACCAAGAGACGAGAGCAAGGTAAAGAAGAGCGAGAGCATCGCTTTTATTTATCTTGCTTTTTTTGTTGCCAGCAGAAAGGAGTTTTATATGTACGATATTGCAGTTATTGGTGCCGGAGTCACCGGCTGTGCCATTGCCAGAGAGTTATCCCGCTATCAGGCAGGCATCTGTGTCATTGAACGGGAAGAGGATGTCTGCTGTGGAACCTCCAAAGCCAACAGTGCCATTATCCACGCCGGATTTGACGCAAAACCGGGCACACTGAAAGCAAAGCTTAATGTAGAAGGAAATGCCATGATGGATACTCTCTCTAAGGATCTGGACATTCCTTTTGTACGAAACGGTTCTCTGGTGGTCTGCACCGATGAACAGGATGCCCGCGAATTGGAACGTCTTTTGGAACAGGGGAAAGGAAACGGGGTCAAAGACTTACGCATTCTTGACCGCGAAGCCTTACACACCATGGAACCAAATTTAGACGATCATGTCACAAGTGCTCTCTACGCGCCCACAGGTGGTATCGTCTGTCCGTTTCATATGACAATTGCCTTCGCAGAAAATGCCGTTGCAAATGGCGTTGAATTCTTTTTAAATACTGCTGTAACTTCTATCACCAGCCTAGAAGATGGATACCTGATTTCCACTGATAAGCAGGATATCACCGCAAAAACTGTTATCAACGCTGCCGGTGTATATGCAGATGTTTTTCACAATATGGTAAGCAGCAAAAAGCTTCACATTACCGCCCGGAAAGGTGAATACCAGCTTCTTGATAAATCTGCCGGAACTCATGTATCCCATACGATTTTCCAGCTACCGGGTAAAATGGGAAAAGGTGTCCTGGTTACTCCTACGGTTCACGGCAATCTTCTCGTTGGTCCGACCGCGGAGGATACCGATAACAAAGAAGGCAGCAATACCACCAGAGAAGGACTTGCTTCTCTTTCCGAAAAAGCCTCCCACAGCGTTAAGAATCTTCCGATGCGTCAGGTCATTACTTCTTTTGCAGGACTACGTGCCCATGAAGATAATGGCGACTTTATCATCGGCGAAGCAGCTGATGCTCCCGGCTTTTTTGATGCCGCTGGTATCGAATCTCCAGGACTTTCCTCTGCACCAGCCATTGGCGTCATGATGGCCAGGCTGGTGCAGGATAAGATGCATTTAACCGAAAAAGAAAATTTCATTGCCACCCGCAAAGGAATTTTACGACCAGAAGAGCTTTCCTTAGATGAAAGAAATGAACTGATTAAAAAGCAGCCTGCCTATGGAAACATTATCTGCCGCTGTGAAATGATTTCAGAAGGAGAAATTCTCGATGCTATTCACCGCCCGCTGGGTGCCCGCTCTTTAGATGCCATCAAGCGTCGTACCAGAGCAGGCATGGGACGCTGTCAGGCAGGCTTTTGTTCCCCGCGTACCATGGAAATTCTTTCCAGAGAAGTTCCTATGGAAATGACGGACATCAGCAAATGTGGTGGCTCTTCACAGTTTGTCTATGGATATAACAAAGAGATTCAGGAGGAAATGCCATGAAATCATATGATTTAGTAATCGTTGGCGGCGGTCCTGCAGGACTTGCAGCCGCTGTATCCGCAAAAGAAAATGGAATAAATGATATTCTCATTCTTGAACGTGACAAAGAGCTGGGCGGCATCTTAAACCAGTGCATCCACAACGGTTTTGGCCTTCATACCTTTAAGGAAGAGCTGACCGGGCCGGAATATGCTTTCCGCTTTATTGAAAAAGTACTCGCTCTTGGCATCTCTTACAAGTTAAACACTATGGTAATGGATATCTCCCATAAGAAAAAAATAACTGCCATGAACCGGAAAGATGGCATGTTTGAGATTCAGGCAAAAGCAATTATCCTTGCCATGGGCTGCAGGGAACGGAGCCGTGGTGCCCTTAATATTCCGGGCTATCGTCCGGCAGGTATCTACTCCGCCGGAACGGCACAGCGTCTTGTCAATATGGAAGGCTATATGCCGGGCAGAGAAGTCGTTATCTTAGGCTCCGGTGATATCGGTCTGATTATGGCACGCCGCATGACCTTAGAGGGTGCCAAAGTAAAAGTCGTAGCAGAACTGATGCCTTATTCCGGCGGTCTCAAGCGTAATATTGTTCAATGTCTGAATGACTTTGATATTCCGTTGAAATTAAGCCATACCGTTATTGATATTGAAGGAAAAGAACGTGTCACCGGTGTTACCATTGCAGAAGTCGGCTCCGATGGAAGGCCAATTGCCGGTACAGAAGAATATTATTCCTGCGATACGCTCCTCTTATCCTGTGGTCTGATTCCAGAAAATGAATTAAGCCGCAGTGCCGGTGTCACTTTAAATCCGGTCACCTCCGGTCCTGTTGTAAATGACAGCTTAGAAACCAGTATTTCCGGTGTTTTTGCCTGTGGAAATGTCCTGCATGTCCATGACCTGGTGGATTATGTTTCTGAAGAAGCCGGTATCGCCGGAGCGAATGCTGCACATTATATTTTATCCGGCAACACTGCTGATGCATGTAATACCAGCAGCCAGCATTCCGATGCATCCGTTTCCGAATGCAGCCAGCCATCTGTCGAAATTATTCCAACCGGTGGTGTCCGCTATACCGTTCCAAAATACATCCGGCCGGAGGCTATGGCAGACAAAGTTACTGTCCGGTTCCGCGTGGGACAAATTTATAAAAACTGCGGAATTGCCACTTACTTCGGCAAAGAACGTATCAGCTTCCGGAAACGTCCGGTTATGGCTCCGGGCGAGATGGAATCCGTTGTCCTTACCAAAGAACAGCTTACCAACTGCCCTGATTTAGAGCAGATTACCATTTGTATAGAGGAGGCGTAAGAGGATGGAAAAACGTGAATTAACCTGTATCGGCTGCCCTTTAGGCTGCTCTATTACCGTAACCATGGAAAATGCAGAAATTCTTGATGTTACCGGCAACACCTGCAAACGCGGCGATGCTTATGCCCGTAAGGAAGTTACCCATCCAACCAGAATCGTAACTTCTACCGTCCGGGTATCCGGTGGCACGATTCCGATGGTGTCCTGCAAAACTAAAGAGGATATCCCAAAAGAAAAGATTTTTGCAATTATCAATGCTCTCTGTGGCATCACTGTTCCTGCACCGGTCTCTATCGGAGATATTCTGGTTCAGGACGTTGCAGGCACCGGCGTGGATATTGTTGCCACAAAAAATGTTCCTGCAAAATTATAATCTCATTGTTATCAAATGATTCACATCATTCTGATAAATATTTATTCCAGGGGAATAACTGTTTTAGTGCGCCAGTATCTGATTGAGGGGTCAGATGCTGGCGTATCTATTTGTTTTTCTTTATGATTTTATAGTTTTCCTTTATCATTCGAATGACGGTATAATATTTATAAATACGAAAGTACAATGCGTAGAAAGGCGGTTTTACTATGCTTTCAAATTGTAAAGATGCTATGGATAATTCTCCGATTATTGCAGCCATCAAGGATATGGCAGGATTAGAAAAATGTCTCACCTGCGACAGCCAGGTTATTTTTATCCTGTTTGGAGACATCTGCAATATTGCAGATATTGTAGATAAGGTCAAAGCTGCAGGGAAAACGGCTATGGTACATATCGATTTAATCAATGGCCTGTCCGGAAAAGAGATTGCTGTGGATTTCATCCGTAAATACACCCACGCCGACGGAATTATCACTACAAAACCAGTCCTTATCAAACGAGCCAGGGAATTAGAGCTTTCCACGATTCTGCGATTCTTCGTCATTGATTCCATGGCTTATGACAGCATTGAAAAGCAGCTTCGTTCTGTAAAACCGGATTATATTGAAATCCTGCCGGCACTGATGCCTAAGGTTGTATCCCGCATATGCCGGCTTTCAAAAGTTCCGGTTATTACCGGCGGACTCATTTCCGATAAAGAAGATGTAGTTTCCATGCTGAATGCCGGAGCAGTCTGCATCTCATCTACGAATCCGGATGTGTGGTTTTTGTAATATGATTTTCAATTAATTTTATACAATTTCTATTTATAACGAATCAGGAGGTTTCCTATGACAGAATCAGAAAAAATGAAGCTGGGACTTTGGTATGATGCCAATTATGACCAGGAATTATCAGAAGAACGTGAGAAAGCCGAAGATTTATATTTCACTTTCAACCATACTGCACCAAAGGAAAAGGAGCTGCGGGAAGATATTCTTAAAAAACTGCTTCCAAAAATGGGGGAACGTGTTACCATTCTCTCCCCATTTTATACCGATTATGGTTATAACTGTAACATTGGCTCTGATTGCTTTATCAATCACAATGCCTATCTGATGGACTGTGCTCCAATCACTCTTGGCAGCCACTGTTTTATCGGTCCAAACTGCGGCATGTATACAGCCGTTCATGCTACCATCGCCGAAGAACGCAATCTTGGGCTGGAAAAGGCGCTTCCGATTACTATTGGCGATAACGTCTGGATGGGCGGTGATGTCACCATTCTTCCAGGTATCACCATTGGTGGAAATACCATTATCGGTGCCGGAAGCGTCGTCACAAAGGACATTCCTTCCAATGTCGTTGCCGCCGGCAATCCATGCCGTGTTCTCCGTCCAATTACAGAGGCCGACCGCATTGCAAAGAAATAATAGGGGGAGTAAAAAATGACACCAACCGATAATGAATTTTATGAAGCATACAAAAAGTCAGCCAGCTTTTGTGATGATCTGTATCAGAAAGAGCGGGAGAAAAACTATAAAAGTGGTATTAAATATTATATTGAAGATATGGAGCATACTCCCTTTTCAGTTGCAAGAATGATTCCCAACTGGAATTCTGATTTAAAAAAGCTGAAATATCTGCTCTATCTCAGAAATCAGCTCAGCCATGATATCAATACATCTCCTGGTTCGCTCGCTACCTCAGATGATACTCTGTGGATTCAGTCCTTTTATCAGCGATTATTAAACCAGAGTGACCCTCTTGCCCTAAAACATCAGTTGCTTTCTCCTAACAGAAATACTAATACTTCTGCTAATAGTGTCTCCACACCAAATCAGTCTATGCAACATAGAACGATGCCATATAACCCACTCTATGCCAATGAAGCTGATAGAGAACCACAAAACATGCATTTTCACTGGACATGGATTGTTATTGGGATTGTTATTGCATTCATTGTTCTATTTTTCATTTACCTTGGAGTTATAATTTAACTCCCTATTTCTGGTTGTATTAATTTCTGTCCAATCATTTCAAATCCCTTTTCATCTTCATTCATTTTACTACACCTACTTTCTTATTCTTCTTATCAACACGCCATTTGACAAAAGTGTGGAATCAATGTAGTGGCGGGCAAGCAGGATTTCTCCCTGCTGTTCCACTTCAACATCTTCTTCACAGCAGTTGATGATTACCTCCACATAACAATCCGGAAAATCCACTTTCCGGAACTGGATAACACGCTTGTACTTGGCATAATCATTTGGGAAATGGAAATTGCGGCTTTTTAAAAGAGGTTCCTGTCTGCGCAGATGAATCAATGTTGCAATAATTTTGCTGCGCTCAGCATATTTTCCAGCCTCAATATCCTTCCAAGGCATACAACGTCTGCAATCCGGATCATAGCTTCCCTCCATTGCAATTTCCGTTCCGTAATAAATGCAAGGACTGCCCGGCATTGCAAATAATACTGCAATCTGCGCAAAATACTCATCCAGATTTTTCACATCCGAGCGGAGCCGCTTTGTATCATGAGAATCCAGAAGATTGAAAAGCACATCATTGGTCTGCTGCATATAGCTTGTATAGCAGCGGTTAATCGTATACTCAAAATCCTCATTGGTCAGACTCTTATCAATCCAGAAATCCTTAATACTTTGTCCCAGTGGATAATTCATAACGGCATCAAATTCATCCCCGCGAAGCCACGGAAGTGCATTGTGCCAGATTTCTCCGAGGATATAAATATCCGGGTTAATTTCCTTCACTCTGGCATGCAGTTCCTTACAGAATCGATGAGATACCTCATTTGCCACATCCAGACGGATTCCGTCAATACCATAATGCTCCACCCAGTTTGCACAGATATCGACAAAATATTTTCTGACCTCCGGATTATTGGTATTGATTTTCGGCATTCCATCATAAAAGGCAAAGGTATAAATCTGTTTTTTCTTTGCAGCTTTTCCTTTCCGGTCAAATGGCCATTCATTTATCATAAACCAGTCATAATATTCTGATTCCGGTCCTTTTTCAAGGACATCCTGCCACAGTGCAAAATAATATCCGCAATGATTAAACACGCCATCTAACATTACACGGATGCCACGTTTATGTGCTTCTTCCACCAGATGAATCAATGTCTCTTCATCTCCGAACCGTGGGTCTATCTTTGTATAATCCGTCGTATCATACTTATGGTTGGATGGTGACTCATTGATTGGTGTCAGGTATAATCCATTGATTCCAAGATTCTGCAGGTAATCCAGCTTACTTGTGATTCCAGCCAGATCTCCGCCAAAGCATTCCTCATTTTTCACTCTGCCATGCTCACGCCACGGCACTACATCCTCCGGGTCAATGGAATGGTCGCCGTTACAGAAACGGTCCGGGAAAATCTGATACCACACGGTATCGTTTACCCATGCAGGTGTACGCGGCACATCGCACGGATTCATCCACGGAAATACAAAACACTGGCGGCTTCTGCCTTCCAGATGCATCTGCTCATCACTGACAAATCCATCCTCAAAATAGAACCAGCTTTCATTTTCTGTCTGTAACTTAAAATAATATTTCAGACGTTTATACTCCGGTCGGACGGTTGTTGTCCACCAAATCTGATTTTTCAGACGCTTCTTATAAATGATTGCCTCTTCCGTTCCATCCCAATGCTCTCCGCCACCTAAGATACCAGCAGCAAATGGGTCTCCTGATATGATGGATACCGATTGCACATCATATCCCGTCTTAATATTAATAATTAACTCATCTTCATTCAACGGATAACAATAATTGTCACTCGCCTGATGATAAACTGCATTAAAATCCATTTGTTTCCTCTTTCTCTTTGCGATGTATTTGTCTTTAAATTATAACATATTTCTTTTCATTTCTCTTTATCATTTTTTTCAAATACAGGTATAATAGTTACAAAGATTCAGAAAGGCGGTTATATTATGCTTTCCAACTGTAGAGACGCTATGAATAATTCACCGATTATTGCGGCAATTAAAGATATGACAGGATTAGAAAAATGTCTGACCTGTGACAGCCAGGTTATTTTTATTCTGTTTGGAGATATCTGCAATATTTCAGATATTGTAGACAAAGTGAAATCTGCCGGAAAAACCGCTATGGTACACATTGATTTAATTAACGGTCTTTCCGGGAAAGAGATTGCCGTGGATTTCATTCAGAAATTTACCCGGGCTGACGGTATTATCACTACCAAACCAGCCCTTATTAAACGAGCCAGGGAATTAGAACTTTCCACGATTCTGCGTTTCTTTGTCATCGATTCCATGGCTTACAGCAGCATCGAAAAGCAGCTTCGCTCTGTTAAACCGGATTACATCGAAATCCTGCCGGCACTGATGCCTAAGGTTGTATCCTGTATATGCCGGAGCTGTCTGCATCTCTTCTACCAATCCGGATGTGTGGTTTCTGTAAACTCCAACTGAAACCGGAGATTTATTCTTTCTATATTGAATTAGTTCGCTTCCAATACTTTTTTATTCTATATATGCGCAAAGATGTTGACTATTCAACTTTTAACTGTTATGCTTTTATATGTTGAGTATGCAACATCTTTTTTTTGCAAATAACGGAAATTTATACCTTTTTCCCGTAGCTTTATGGAGGCAGCTATGATTGAACGATTTGAAACCTTTACCACCAATATTGCATCGCTTTACAAAAACATTGTAAAAATAAAGAAATATGAGATGAACAAAATTGGTCTTAAGGGCACTCATGTTACATGCATGAATTTTCTAAACAATTCTCCGGAAGGTCTTACTGCCGCTGAAATCTGTGTTCTCGCCAAAGAAAACAAGGCTGGTATTTCCAGGGCGCTTGCCGACCTCCTAGAACAGGGGTTGGTAGAATATGTCAACGCAGAAGATACGTCCGACAAGCGGAAATACCGCGCCAAGGTCATCCTGACACCCAAAGGGATTGCTTATGCCCAAAAAGTAAATGCCGCAATCAACAATGCGGTATCTTTTGGCGGCTCAGATCTTTCCGATGAAACCCGGGCTGTCTTTTATTCTGCATTAAAAACAATTTCCGCAAACTTAGAACAATATTGTGATGAATTAGAAAGGAATGATGATCATGAATAAATGTAAAGCTGCATATTGCAGAATTTTTCAGAAATGTTTTAAAATTGCAATCCCTTTTTTGCCTTACAGACATCCGGAAGTTTTTTACAGCACTTCCAAACTGACCGGGCTTTTTGAAGAAAAAGGCATTGATACTATATTAATCATTACAGATGCCGGTATCCGCAAATTTGGTCTTTTAGACCGGATGCTTATGCATTTTGACCACCATAACATCCATTATTTTATCTATGATAAGACGGTCGCTAATCCAACTACAACAAATGTAGAAGAAGCAAGAGTGCTTTATCTTGAAAAACATTGTGATGCTATCATTGGTTTTGGTGGTGGCTCCAGTATCGACTGTGCCAAGGCCGTCGGTGCAAGAATTGCAAAGCCTAAGCAGTCTTTATCCAAAATGAAAGGTATCTTAAAAGTGCATAAAAAACTGCCTTTATTGGTTGCGATTCCGACAACTGCAGGAACCGGAAGCGAAACCACCCTCGCTGCTGTTATCACAGATGCCCAGACAAGACATAAATATGCCATCAATGATTTTCCTTTAATTCCTGCATATGCTGTATTAGACCCGAAAGTAACCATTAGCCTTCCGCCATCTCTTACCGCCACCACCGGTATGGATGCCTTAACCCACGCCGTAGAAGCTTATATTGGCGGTTCTACTACAAGGCATACCAGAAAATATGCTAAAAAAGCAACTAAATTAATTTTTGACAATATCTACAAAGCATATGACGACGGTCAGAATATAGAAGCAAGAAAAGAAATGTTGAAAGCCTCTTTCTTTGCCGGATGTGCTTTTACCAAATCCTATGTCGGCTATGTCCATGCCGTAGCCCACTCCCTTGGCGGCAAATATAATATTCCACACGGACTTGCCAATGCGACAATACTTCCGATGGTATTAGAAGATTATGGTTCTACCATTTGCAAAAAGCTTTACCAACTTGCTGTTTATGCAGGTATTGCTGACGAATCCGATGATTATGAAGTAGCTGCTGATAAATTTATCTCTGCCATCAAAGACATGAAAAAATATTTCCAGATTGGTGATACTTTTTCCGAGATTCAAAAAGAAGATATTCCGGAGCTTTCCAGATATGCCGATAAAGAAGCAAACCCGCTTTATCCGGTTCCAGTTCTGATGAATGCAAAAGAGCTCGAAAAATACTATTATATGCTTATGCCAGAGGAGGAAAAATAATGACTGAAGCTGAAATAACAGAACTTGTTTCTACGCAGCGCAATTATTTTAAAACCGGTGAAACATTATCCGTTGCTTACCGGATTGCCGCTTTAAAAAAGCTGAAAAATACTATTTCAAACCATGAAAATGAAATTTTAGCAGCGCTTAAGGCTGACCTTGGAAAATCAGCCCACGAAAGCTATATGTGCGAAGCCGGACTGGCTTTAAGCGAACTTACCTATATGATAAAGCACACCAGAAAATTTGCCAGTGAAAAAACCGTTCATACGCCCCTTGCACAATTTCATTCCAGAAGCTACAAAAAACCGTCTCCATATGGTGTTGTACTGATTATGAGCCCCTGGAATTATCCTTTCCTGTTAACCATTGACCCATTAATCGATGCAATTGCCGCAGGAAATACTGTCATTTTAAAGCCAAGCGCCTACTCGCCTAACACAAGTGCCATCATCACATCTCTGATAAAAGAATGTTTTGAAGAGAAATATGTAGCAGTTGTAACCGGTGGCCGGGCAGAAAATACGGCTCTTTTGCAGTCGCACTTTGACTATATATTCTTTACCGGAAGTCAGGCGGTCGGCAAAACTGTCTTAGAGCATGCAGCTTCCCACCTTACTCCGGTAACACTTGAGCTTGGTGGAAAAAGTCCCTGCATCGTTGCAGCAGATGCCAACCTGAAATTAGCTGCCAGACGAATCGTATTCGGGAAATATCTCAACTGCGGCCAGACCTGTGTGGCACCGGATTATGTATATTGCGATGAGCAGATCAAAGATGCTTTGCTCTTAGAAATAAAAAAAGAAATCATCCGGCAATATGGGGAATCTCCTCTTGAGAATTCCGATTATGGCAAAATCATCAACGAAAAGCATTTTCATCGCATCAATGGGCTGATTGATTCTTCAAAAGTAATTTATGGCGGTAATTCCAACAAAGAAACATTACAGATTGAGCCAACCGTCATGGATCATGTCACTTTTGAAGATGCCGTCATGTCAGAAGAAATCTTCGGTCCGGTTATGCCTGTATTAACTTTTTCACGCATGAGCGAAGCTACCGACAAAATTAATTCCATGGCTCATCCTCTTGCTCTCTATATCTTTACTTCAAGCAAAAAGACTGCAGATGAAGTCATTTCCCATACTGGTTTCGGTGGTGGCTGTATCAACGATACCATTATCCATCTTGCCACAACAGAAATGGGCTTTGGCGGCTTCGGCGAAAGTGGCATGGGCTCTTATCATGGCAAAACCGGATTTGATACCTTTTCCCATTATAAAAGCATCGTTGATAAAAAAACCTGGATTGATCTGCCTATGAGATACCAGCCATATACTTCTCTTCATGACAGGCTTATCCGGTTTTTTCTGAAATAACAGGAAGATATTCCGGGTATTTTCCAGAGAACTTGTCTAATGGCTGAATGCACTCTCTATTCCCTGAATGCTCGGGCTATCGGCTAAGCGCTGGGCTATTTGCCTGAATGCTCGGGCTATTGGTCTAATGCCCGGGCTATTGGCTGGCAGGGAGCTTTAAAAGCGCCCTGCTTGTTTATATATCTATTGTAAATATCTGTCTATCATCTCTTCTATAATTTTAAAATCCAGCACATTCTGTTGAGTTTCAAATGTAAGTATCAAATTTTCACCCGGATATATTCCGTTCTTTTCATAAGATTCAATCTTTCTTATTGCTGCTCTTGCATATTCAGGGTTATCCATCATGCCCTCATGTTCCCAATAAATTTCTTTTCGCTTTTTTCTGGAAAAGAATGTAAAATCCGGATAAACAATCCCATATCCTTTTAAATATAATGGTTTTTCATATCTATATAAGATTTCTTTTCTATAAAAGAAGTCTGCCAGCATTTTTTCTGTTTTTGATCTCACACGTTCCCCTTTTTCCGTAATAATAACCGGCACTCCCTCCTGAAATTCTTTTCCCTTGTATTCTCTCCTATACCATTCCATTTCCAATTGCTCCTCTGTTGGTTCCACCGGAATCACGAATGCTTTTCGGGCAGGATGCTCCTTCTTATATACTTCTTCAATTTCATTATCATGATATGTCCCAACCAGCGATTTCATTTGTTGCAGCCGTTTTTCTGCTATTCTCAATACTTTTTCATCATATGATTTTTGAGCTAATTTTCTCACTAAATCCATCTCGGATTTTTGAAGAAATTTTTGGCATTTCATATCATTCTCTTTTTTCACATGATAAAACTGAGTATAATTATGAGATTTTGATACCCTGAGCGTTCCCTCTGGCATATCTGCCAATTCTTTTCTCAGCTTTCCAGCAATCTTCTCCAATCTCAAGTATTCCTCTATCAATAATTTTCTTAACCCCTTCATGCATTTCCTCCACTTCTTATTAATTGCAATAAATAACTCTACTTTTCCATTCTATTACAGTTGTTTTTTCTCCCCTCTCATTTTCAGCTGTAACTAAATCACCCCTTCTGCAGCTTTTTCTCCGGCTCTCCCAAATTCAGCTGTAACTTTTCACCCTTTTCTACATCTTTTTTCCAGAAATGTTCATTTTGTGCTGTAACTGTGCCATCTTTTCTACAGCCTTTTTCTCGAATCTCTCATCCTGTGCTGTAACTGTGCCATCTTTTCTACAGCTTTTTCCCTGAATTTCTCATTCTGCGCTGTAACTATGTCTTCTCCTCTACAGCTTTTTTCTCGAATCTCTCATTTTCGGCTGTAACTATATCTTCCCGTCTACAGCTCTTTCCCTGAATCTCTCATCCTGTGCTGTAACTATGTCTTCTCCTCTACAGCTCTTTCCCTGAATCTCTCATCCTGTGCTGTAACTATGCCTTCTTTTCTACAGCACTTTTCTCGAATCTCTCATTTTGTGCTGCAATAGTCGCCAGTAGCAGCTTGTAAATGTAATCATATTCTGATTATGATAATGCTTATCATTAAATTGTAACGATAATCTGAAATTATATAATCTTAATTTCTGTTAAAATAATGCTATTTATAAGACTATTTCTATATATTGGAAAATGTGTACCCGACCTGGTACTTAGATAAAAATCCCGGAAGCCCAAAGCTTCCGGGAATATTGTTTGAATGTTTTGAATATAATTCGGAAACGACTAACGTTTGCTGAACTGTGGAGCACGACGTGCAGCTTTGAGACCGTATTTCTTTCTTTCTTTCATACGTGGGTCTCTTGTTAAGAATCCGTTAGATTTCAGAACTGGTCTGTAATCTGCATCAACGGTAAGTAATGCTCTTGCAATACCATGACGGATTGCTCCAGCCTGTCCTGTATATCCGCCACCTTTTACGTTTACTAATACGTCAAACTTGTCGACTGTCTCAGTAACTGTTAATGGCTGACGAACGATAACTTTTAAAGTCTCTAATCCGAAATATTCATCGATATCTCTTTTATTTACTGTAATCTTACCTGTTCCTGGTACTAAATATACTCTGGCAACAGAGGATTTTCTTCTTCCTGTTCCGTAATACTTTGTATTAGCCAATGTTTTTTACCTCCTATTAAAATGTTAAAGCTTCTGGTTTCTGAGCTTCATGCTTGTGGTCTGGTCCTGCGTATACAAATAATTTAGTATACATTTCTCTTCCTAAAGGTCCCTTTGGAAGCATTCCCTTAACAGCGAACTCAATAACTCTTTCTGGATGCTTTGCTAACATTTCCTTTAATGTAGTCTCTTTCATACCGCCTACATAATCGGAATGATGGTAATAAATCTTCTGGTCTAATTTCTTACCTGTTACTTTAATCTTCTCTGCATTTACAACGATTACATAATCACCTGTATCGATATGTGGTGTAAATGTTGGTTTATTCTTTCCTCTTAATACTTTAGCAACTTCTGATGCTAAACGTCCTAATGTCTTTCCATCAGCGTCTACTACATACCATTTTCTCTCAATGGTTGCTGGACTAGCCATAAAAGTTTTCATTGGTTTACCTCCTTGAAATTATAAGGAACATATACATTCTGCGTAATGTCCGGACGCAGTCCGCTTTGCGTTCCACACTATTGTTTCTATAGTTGAAATGTCGCTCCGGGGCTTTGGATTGACATTCTTGTACTATGTCAGACTTAGATATTATAGTACACGACCCCTCGTGTGTCAAGTAAATTCTATACAAATATTTACCACAACATTCGCCATATACCATTTATCTAATTATCATAAATATTCGATTCCAATCATCGTTAATCCCTGCGCCGGTGCCGTTGGTCCTGCAGTACTTCTTTCCTTTGCCGCAAGAATTGTTTTTATCTCTTCCGGCTCTATCATTCCCATGCCTGCCTGAAGCAGGGTTCCGGCAATAATCCGGACCATATTATAAAGAAATCCATTTCCGGTAACACGGATTGTAATGATATCCTCCTGCCTGCTTACCGTCAGCTCATAAATGGTACGAACCGTTGTTTCAACCACTGCCGCTGTAGCACAGAAGCTTTTAAAATCATGTTCTCCCCTTAAATATTCTGCCGCCTGCTGCATCTTCTCTAAATCCAGCTTGCGGTAACAGAAATATGTGTTATTCCGATACATCGGAAGCGGAAACTCCCGGTTTAAAATCCGGTATTCATAGGTTTTCCGGCTGTCACAGTGTCTCGGATGAAAATCAGCTGGTACTTCCTCTGATTTCTGCACTACGATGTCCTCCGGAAGCCGCTGGTTCAGGGCATAAGAAATCTTTTCCGCCGGAATGCGGCTTTTTGTATCAAATACTGCAACATTCCCCATAGAATGTACGCCTGCATCCGTCCGGGATGCTCCGGTCACAACAATCTTTTCCCCTAAGAGACTGCTTAAAGTGCGGTTTAATACGCCCTCTATCGTCTCTCCGTTGGGCTGCACCTGCCAGCCGTGATAATTTGTGCCATCATAGGCTACAATTAATTTCACCCGTTTCAATCGGTTTGGGGCTGATGGAGCTTTCTGTTCTTCTACCTCTTCTATGTTCACAACCGGATTTGTCTCTGTACTCATAGTGGAAATGCTCCCGGAAGTACTCCGGCTGCCATACCGGACAATACATTCGTCCAGAGGATACGAAGTCCGATAACCGCTGCAAGATATACCAGTAAAGTCAGATATGCCATGCGGTCACGTTTCTGATAATGAAGCGGTTTCATCTTGGTTCTGCCTTCCCCGCCACGATAACAGCGGGCTTCCATTGCCATTGCCAGATCATTAGCACGGCGGAATGCAGATACAAATAATGGCACCAGAAGCGGAACCATGTTTCTGGCTTTCTGAATCAGATTTCCATGTTCAAAATCTGCTCCTCTTGCCATCTGTGCTTTCATGATTTTATCTGTTTCTTCAATCAGAATCGGGATAAATCGAAGTGCAATTGACATCATCATTGCAATTTCATGCACCGGTACTTTTATATATTTCAATGGAGATAACGCTTTTTCCAGACCATCTGTCAACTCGTTTGGTGTTGTGGTAAGTGTCATCAGCGAGGTTCCGATAATTAAGAAAATCAGACGAACCATCATGACAACAGCATTTTTCAATCCCTCATAAGTAATGGTAAAAATCCAGAAGGAAACCAGCTTTGTTCCCGGTGTCAAAAACAAATTAAATACCGCTGCAAATAACATAATCAGTACAATGGTTTTCAATCCTTTAACCATATAGGAAAATGGCACCTTTGACAGCTTAATTAATACTACCAGAAAGATTGCTGCCAGTATAAATGCCGGAAGTCCCTTAAATACAAACAGGGAAATAATATAAATCAGTGTTCCAAATAATTTTACCCTCGGATCCAGCTTATGAATAACGGAATCTGCCGGATAATATTGTCCTAATGTAATATCTCTTAACATACTGTTCCATCCTGTCTCTTTGTTATTATACGCAGGATTTCATCCCGTGCCTCGTCTACTGTAGTTGCATCTGTGCTTACCGGGAAGCCTTCTTCCTTCAATTCATGCATCAGATAAGTTACCTGTGGTGCCGCAAGTCCGATTGCTTCCAGTTCTTTATAGTGGCGGAATACTTTCTTTGGAACATCATCAAACATCACCTGTCCCTGATTCATTACAATAATTCTTCCCACATATTTAGCCACATCTTCCATGCTGTGTGAAACAAGAATGATGGTAATTCCACGTTCTTTATGCATTGCTGCAAGCAAATCTAAGATTTCATCACGACCCTTCGGGTCAAGTCCCGCTGTCGGTTCATCTAAAATCAGCACCTCCGGCCGCATGGCAAGCACCCCTGCGATTGCAACACGTCTTTTTTGTCCACCGGACAAATCAAAGGGTGACTGATAATATAATTCTTCCGGAAGTCCTACGCTCCGTAATGCTTCAAATGCCCGAAGTCCTGCCTCTTCCTTGGTTAGTCCCTGGTTCTTTGGTCCAAAGGATACATCATCAAAAATGGTAGTTTCAAAAAGCTGATGCTCCGGATACTGAAAGACAAGTCCCACTTTACTACGCAGGGCTTTCATATCAAAGTCCTCTTCGTAAATATCCTGTCCATTATAATAAATGCCGCCACTGGTAGCTTTTACCAGTCCGTTCAAATGCTGAATCAGGGTGGATTTACCGGAACCGGTATGCCCGATGATACCGATAAATTCGCCATCTTCTATTTTCAGATTAACATCCTTTAAGGCATGTATCTCATAGGCAGTGCCTGAGCTGTAAACATAATTTAATTCATTTATTAGGATTGACATAGCTTTTCCAACGCCTCCGTCAGTTCTTCTCTGGTCAAGATTCCATCCGGTATATCCAGTCCCGCTTTCTTAAGTTCATATGCCAAAAGCGTAATCTGCGGTACATCCAGACGATATTCCTTCAACCGTTCCACCTGGGAAAAGATGCTGCGCGGTGTTCCCTGCATCACAACTTTTCCTGCATCCATAACATAAACATGGTCAGCATCAACTACTTCTTCCATATAATGTGTAATCAGAATGATGGTAACACCTTTTTTCCGGTTCAGTTCATGGACAGCCTCTAATACTTCTTTTCTTCCAACCGGGTCTAACATAGCTGTCGGCTCGTCCAGAACAATACACTCCGGCTGCATTGCCATAACTCCGGCAATTGCCACACGCTGCTTCTGTCCGCCAGATAATTTATTTGGGGAATGCTCTCTGTATTTTAACATGCCGACCGCTTTTAAACTTTCTTCCACGCGCTGCCAGATTTCATCTGTCGGCACGCCTATATTTTCCGGTCCAAATCCGACATCCTCTTCTACCACGCTTGCAATAATCTGGTTGTCCGGATTCTGGAATACCATTCCGGCACGCTGTCTGATATCCCAGATATTTTTCTCATCTGTGGTATCAAATCCATCTACCCAGAGGCTTCCCTCTGTGGGCTCTAAAATTGCATTGATATGCTTGGCAAGGGTAGATTTTCCAGAACCGTTGTGTCCTAATACTGCGATAAAGTCACCCTTTTTTACATCAAGGCTTACTTTATCAAGGGCAGTCTGGATAGACTCCACATTGCCTTCTTCATCACGTCTTATATATTCATGTACCAAATCTTTTGCTTTGATGATGCCCATAATTTACCTTTCTACCAATGTAATCTGTGCAGTTCACCCGCCAGCCGCATATGGTCAAAATTGTTCTGGCGCAGTGCTTCATATAATACGATTGCTGCTGAATTGGATAAATTTAAGGAACGGGTATCTCCGATCATAGGAATCCGGATACACTCATCCGGATGCTGTATCAGAATTTCTTCCGGAATACCCGCACTTTCCTTTCCAAACATAATATAACAGTCCGGCTCATAATTTACTTCCGTATAAACATGGCGCCCCTTGGTGGTTGCCATATAAATCTTTGCACCCGGATTCTTCTCTAAGAAGTCCTCATAATTGACATATCTTGTCACATCCAGCTGGTCCCAGTAATCCATTCCTGCCCGCTTGATTGCTTTCTCCGTCAGATGGAAGCCCAGCGGCTCAATCAGATGCAGTCTGGTTCCGGTTGCTACACAGGTTCTTCCGATATTTCCGGTATTATAGGGAATCTCCGGCTCATAAAGTACAATATTAAGCTTCGCCATTGTTCCCGCCTCGCAATCCTGTTATGTAACGCTCCATACGGTCTAATGCCTCTTTCAGATTATCCAGGGAATAAGCATAGGAAATACGGATAAATCCTTCTCCGCAGTCACCAAATGCAGTTCCCGGAACAACCGCTACCTTCTCTGTCTTTAAGAGATTGGTGGCAAATTCTTCAGAAGTCATGCCAAATTCTTTGATACATGGAAAACAGTAAAAGGCTCCATATGGTTCAAAACACTCCAAGCCCATTTCTTCAAAACGGTGCATCAGATATCTTCTTCTGCCATTATATTCTTCCCGCATTCTCTGGACATCTTCATCTCCTGCCCGGAGTGCATCTACTGCCGCATACTGGGAAGTTGTCGGTGCACACATGATGGCATACTGATGAATCTTTAACATCTGGTCTAAGATGATTCTCGGTCCGCAGGCATAACCCAGACGCCATCCAGTCATTGCATGGGATTTGGAAAATCCATTAATGACAATGGTTCTCTCTTTCATGCCTGGAAGGGATGCGATAGAAATATGCTTCTCGGTATAAGTCAGTGCAGAATAAATCTCGTCACTGATGACAAAGAGATCATGCTTCTTTACTACCTCTGCCACTGCTTCTAAATCTTTCTTCTCCATGATTGCTCCGGTAGGATTATTCGGGAAAGGCATAACAAGAAGCTTGGTCTTTGGCGTAATTGCCGCTTCTAATTCTTCTGCAGTCAGACGGAAATCGTTTTCTGCCTTAAGATTAATCGGCACCGGCACACCATTGGCAAGCACGGCACATGGCAGATAAGATACATAACTTGGCATCGGGATTAATACTTCATCGCCCGGGTCAAGCATGGCACGCATGGCAATATCAATTGCCTCGCTTCCGCCTACGGTTACTACGATTTCATGCTGATAATCATACTGCAAGTCATAATTACGGAATAAGTATTTTGCAATTTCTATTTTTAATTCTTTTAATCCGGCATTGGAAGTATAGAAGGTACGTCCCTTCTCTAAGGAATAAATTCCCTCATCCCGGATATGCCATGGAGTATCAAAATCCGGCTCGCCTACTCCTAAGGAAATAGCATCTTCCATCTCATTTACAATATCAAAAAATTTCCGGATTCCAGATGGCTGTATCGTTACGATTGTTTTTGATAATGGATTTCTCATGGTATCATCTGTATCCTTTCATCTTTTGATTTTGCTGCCATAATGGTTCCGTGGTCTTTGTATTTCTTTAAGATAAAGTTGGTCTGTGTGCTTAATACAGAATCCAGTGCAGAAAGCTTCTCAGATACGAACTGGGATACTTCACGCAGGCTCTTTCCCTCGATGGTCACCAAAAGGTCAAAGCTTCCTGAAATCAGATATACAGAATTTACTTCCGGATAATTATAAATACGCTCTGCTACTTTATCAAATCCCATACCACGCTGCGGAGTAACCCGTACTTCAATTAATGCGGATACTTTTTCTACGCCGGCTTTATCCCAGTTAATCAAGGTATGATAGCCACAGATGATATTTTCTTTCTCCATTGCTTCTAATTCATTCATAACGGCTGCTTCTTCTACGCCTAATACAACAGCCAGCTCTTTTAAATCGATTCTGCTATTCTTCTCTATAAAGGTTAAAATCTTCTCTCTCATGCTTCAATTCCTCCAATTGATTTCTGATTTACTACTGAATTACTTTATATAATTCATCCGTCTTCGGTGGTTCTAAAAATCTGCGTTCGTCCTCATTCATAAGCACGCGGTCATTTCCCGCAGTTGCTTTTCCGATTACCGTTGCTTCAATACCATTTTCCTTTAATCTTCTGATCAGCTCATTTCCATCAGCTGCTGCCATCAGCATACAGCCGCTGGATATCAGTTCATAGGGATTGATATGGAAAAACTCACAGACTTCTACTGTCTCCTGCCGAAGCGGAATCTTCTTTAAGTCGATTTCCAGTCCGACGCCGGATGCTTCTGCCATCTCCCAGAGTGCTCCAAATATTCCGCCCTCTGTTACATCATGCATTGCTCCCACGCCAGACTTCACGGCGGTGGCGGCCTCCGGCATTACAGATAAATACCGGTCAAGTGCCTGTGCCTGTTCTACAAAATGCCTGGAAAAATGAGTACAGAGTTCTTCTTCCTTTTCATGGGCAATAATAGCTGTTCCCTCTAAGCCAATCCACTTAGTGGCAATGATGTCCATGCCCGGTTTTGCTCCTCCGGTAGAAATGAGTCCGTTCTTCTTTACCTTCCCTACACCGCATACAGTAACCAGTGGCTGATTTACCACCCTGGTAATCTCGGTATGTCCGCCCATAATCTGAACGGACACCGCCGCGGCAGCCTCTTCCAGCTCCTGCATCAGTTGTTTCAAAAGACTTTCTTCCGTGTGCTCCGGCAGCAATATGGTTAACATAACTCCAATTGGTTCTGCTCCGGCACTTGCCAGGTCATTAGTAGTAATGAGAATTGCCAGCTTTCCGATTTCATGGATTGTTCCTGTAATCGGATCCGTAGACATTACAAACATCTCATCCGGGGCAAGGGTAAGGGCAGCACAGTCTTCTCCCACGCCTGCACCTAACACAACTTCCTTTCTCTTCGTATGCAATTGTCTGATTACGGAGCGTTTTAATACGCTTTCCGGCACTTTTCCTATCTTCATAGATTCTTCTTCCCATTTTTACAGCATAAGGCTGTCTCATAGCCGAGGCAGCCTTTCTTGCTTCTTATTTACGCGGATGGCGATAAAAATCGCATGCCTGCATCATCTTTCACCGTTTTACTGGGTGGTTGCAGCTCCATCTCCGGTTCCTGTATCCGGTGTCGTCGGTGTTGTTGGTGTTGTTGGTGTTGTTGGTGTAGTCGGTGTCGTCGGTGTTGTTGGTGCGGCAGGTGCATCAGCCGGTGGCTCTACTCCACCGGAAGCCGCCTGTTGCTGCTGCTGCGCTGCAGCTTCTGCCGCTCTTGCTGCTACCGCATCTGAGCACCAGGTTGCTGCTGCAGAACGGATAACTGCTTCATCCTGCGTTGCAATCGCTGCATTCATTGCTCCAATTGCCTCTTCATTATCAGAGCCCATACCAACAGAAATAATTCTAGGTGTTGCTTTATATTTACTGGTATTAAATACCTCTCTGCTTTCTTCTACGCCATCTACGGTAACAATCTTCCAGAGTTTTGCCGATTTACCGATGTGTGCTTTCTGAACGGTTACAGTTCCAATCGGGTCTTCGGTAGTCTGCACCTGAATAGTCGGCTCTTCTTCACTGACCGTTTCACTGACAAAGCTTACCTGACGGTCAGCCGGTCTTGTCTCCTGACCAAATACGTTGAAATATACAATACCGCCACTGCAGTATCCTTCAATATAAATCGGAGCCTCCTGATTATTCTTAAATTTCAAATCCTTTAAATTGCTGGCAATCGCTGCATCCATAGATGGCTGTACATATGTTACCAGCATGGAATGTGCATAACGCTCGGTAATATCCAGTTCTGCACGGATAACCGCATTATAAAGCGTTGTGGAAACCTGACATACCCCACCACCATAAGATTCTACGGTTGTACCATTCTCATATGCGCCTGCCAGTTCATATCCACCGGAAGCGTCCAGTGGTGCAATAGCTTCATACACAGAAAATTCCTCTCCCGGGTAAAGTACGGTTCCATCGATTTTACTTACTGCATTTTTTACATTTGCCACACGACCGGCAGAAGAATCACTGAAGTCGGTAGAGAAAGAGCCCAGTAAATCCTTTACCTTTGAAAGTTCTTCTGCAGTTCCTTCCGGCTCTACCACATTTGCTACCAGACTGATGGCTGCGTCTCCGCCCTTCCATTCTTCAGTAAAATATTTCTGTAAACTTTCTACAGAAGCATCCTCATCTACTTCGATACCTTCCTGGCCGTCGATGATTTTAAATTCACCATCCTCACGTGTAAGACCATTGTTGACCGCTTCCTGATTCAGCTCTTTGGCATGATTTTCCAGAAAACTTTTTGTGGTGTCTGTATCTACGGTATATATAATATCAAATACTTTATTTTCCTTTTCCAGATCTTTCTTCGCTTTGTAACGCTCCAGAAGATTTCCCGTACGGGTATAATTCATTGCTTCTTTTACGATATCCTTATTGCTCCAGCTCAATCCCAGATCAGAAGGGCTTGCCTTTACACTGTTTTCTGCAGCGGACAGTTCAAAGGTCGCATCCTCATAAGCAGATACTGCTGCTTCTACAGCTGCCTCTGCATCTGATTCACTCATTCCGCCTACAGACACATCCCCGATATATACGTTCTGTGGAATCACTTCTGCATTTTCATCCGCTTTCACAATTGCGGTTGCTGATACACCCGCTGTTACTGCAAGTACCAGTCCCAGAATCGGAAGCACTAATTTTATTTTTTTCATATTCTTCCTCTCAATCTCTTAAACCCTCAAGACATTTTAAAGCTTTTTATTCACCAGATTACACTGTGAAAGTTTTGCTAACACTCATTTTATCATATAACTTTGCATTTTCAAGCGTCATAACTACTAATATATTTGACAGAAATACGCGATTTCTGTATATTATGACATGATGAATGCATAAAAAATTCTATGAAAAAATAGTGATGCAAAGGGATAATACCATTGCTGCAACGAGAATAATTGCGATAAATCCTGCGAAATATTTTTTCCCTTTTGAATTTTTAAAATTAATCATTTCATTCACCTCATATTTATTTTTATACTACTATACTTTCGAAAGGAGCAAACTATGTTTCCTATCATACTCATATGCTTTATCATTTTTGTTGTTTTTCTAAACTCCAGAAAGCGTCAGATTACCAAACAGGAACAGGAAATTACCGAGCAGTTCTGGGCCCGTGAAAATAAAGCCAACGCCACCCGCCGCCGCAGTCTTGACAACCTTCCTTATATTACTATTCCGGAAGAACTGCTGACTCCCCCGGCACAGGCATCTGAAGATGTCCTCACCCTTTATGAAACACTTCGTCAGCTGTCTGCTAAAAAAATCGTTAATCTGAATGGCAAAACCAATACCGATTTAAAATTAGCTTACGGTGCCGCCAGCCTTGCAGCTCTGACCGAGTTTGATGAAAATTATAATACTTTAATCTGTACCATTGCAAAACTTGGCAAACTGCTCTGCGACCAGTCTGAAGAAAAAGCCGCCATCGATATTCTGCTCTTTGGCATCCGCTGCGGCAGCGATATTACAGATAATTATACGTTGTTAGTTCCTCTTTTAAAAGAAACAAACGACTGCAGTTCACTGACCGAAGTATATCAGAAGCTTGCCACACTGCCGGAAGGCTCCAGAAAACGTATCAAAGAAAAACTTTCCTAATCTTTCGGGCATCTTCCATACTGTGAAATCAACTTATCCATAAGACGCGATGCTTCGCTTCTGGTCAGTTGTTCCCAGACAATGTCAAGTTCTATTTTATGATAATCCGCCAGTTCCTTCAAGTGAATTTTTTGAATTTTCGTTGCGGGAGTCTGGCGTTTTGTTTTATAAATCAAATCTTTCGGTTCAAATACTTCTGGATTTGTTTCTCCATATGTCTTTTGTAAATACTGATAAAGTTCATGGGTTGCCAGTGCATCATAGATTGCCCGGTGCTCCCGCTCCCGCTCGATATCAAGGTAATCGCAGAGACATTCCAAAGACTTTTTTTCCGGACGCAGCATACATTTGCGTGCTGCTTTCAACGTATCTACTGCTTTTTTTTCAAACGGCACTTTCTCATTGACTGCCTGCTGCTTTAAGAAGCTATAGTCAAATATGATATTGTGTCCCACCAGAATATCATCTCCGATAAATTCTGCTGTCTTATGAAATGCTGCTGCCGGACTTAAGCCTTCCTTTACCATCTCATCGGTAATTCCGGTAAGTTCTGTTATCTCCTGCGTAATTTTCCTGCCGGGATTCACAAAAATGTCCATGGTATCCGTCACTTCGCTATTTCTTATTTTTGCCGCTCCCACCTCAAGGATGGCATCATTTTTCGGATGAAGTCCCGTCATTTCAAGGTCAATTACTGTATAATCCTGTGGTATCATTTCCGCTTATCCTCTGCTTTGCACAAATCCTGTAAGAAACATTCGCTGCACTTTGGTCCTCTTGCAAAACAGATATTTCTTCCGAATGTTATAATCTGGATGTTATATAAAATCCAGTGATCCTTCGGTAATACTTTCATCAGATCATATTCTACTTTTACCGGATCATCCTCTTTTGTAAATCCAAGGCGTTTGGAAATACGTTTTACATGGGTATCTACTACGATACTTGGGTCATGGTAAATATTTCCCCGGATGACATTTGCAGTCTTTCGTCCAACTCCTGCAAGGGAAGTAAGTTCTTCCAATGTAGACGGAACTTCTCCATGATATTCCTGAACCAGCGTCCTCGCACAGGATATGATATTCTTCGCCTTATTGTGATAAAATCCGGTGGAACGGATGTCCTCCTCTAATTCCGCCAGATCTGCATTGGCAAATTTCTCCAAGGTGTCATATTTTTTAAACAATGTTTCTGTCACAATATTTACCCTGGCATCGGTACACTGCGCACTTAAGATTACTGCTATCAGAAGCTGCCAAGGTGTCTCGTGATTCAGATAACAGATGTATTCGGTACCATAGGTTTCATCTAATCTTTTTAATATTTCTGCCGTCCTTTTTGTCACTTTGTCTCTCCCTCCCACTGAATTATCGTAACTTCCGCCTGATTCGTCAGAGGATTTCTGTTTTCATAATCAAATTTCAGATAGTATGGTTCGCATTTTCTGCCAAATGCATCTTCTTCGAAGCTATAGTCAAAGCACTCGATATGTGCAAGGCTTCCCTTCGGGCAATATGCTCTTGTCACATCTTTCCACTGCGCATAATCCTTTGCCCATTTCGGACGGCTCTTGGCATTTTCCCTACTGTAAATATCATAAGTTGCCGCCTGATAGAACACTTCCATGTCAGCCACCCCAAGGCTTTCTACATATTCTAAGAGAATCTCGCTTCGCCGCATTCTGGTATGGCTCATGGCAAGGTAGCCATGTTCCTCATAGAAATGTCCCAGATTTTCAAACATACGATAAGCACTTTCGTGTATCGTCTCTAGCAGCCGGATGCTCACCGGAAACTGTGTGCTGTTATAATATACCTCAAGCATTTCTTCCGCCAGCTTTATGTTACAGATATCTTCATAGGAAAGCCACTTCGTCCGAAGCACCTCATAAGGTGGTTTTGCCCGGTATACTGCCTCATACTCTTCTGCATGTTCATACATATAAGAGCCTTTTAAAACCTTTAAGAAACCAAGCTGCAGCTGCTCCGGTTTCCATTCATAAATATCATCAAAGGAATGGGTAAATGTTTCATAATCTTCAAAAGGCAGTCCTGCGATTAAATCCAGGTGCTGATGAATGTTTCCTGCCTTCTGGACTTTTTTCATCATCTGGTGCACATCTTTTAAATCCATATGGCGGTGGATTTCCCGGATTGTTTCATCATGGGTGGACTGTACCCCGATTTCCAACTGTATCAGGCCCGGACGCATCTTTGCAATTAAGTCTGCTTCCTCATCCGTCAGCAAATCCGCTGCAATTTCAAAATGAAAATTCGTGATTCCATTATCATGTTCTAAAATATACTGCCAGATTGCCATGGCATGCTTTTTGTCACAATTAAAAGTACGGTCAACAAATTTAACCTGTTTTACCTTCTGGTCTAAGAAAAACTGTAACTCTCTTTTTACGATTTCCACATCCCGGAACCGAAGTATCTTCTCTACCGAGGACAGGCAATAGCTGCAACGGAACGGACAGCCCCTGCTGGATTCATAATAGATAATCCGGTGGGAAAAATCCTCCGACAAATCATAGCAGAAGGGAATCGTATTCATATCAAGAATTTCCTGTGGCACATGAATCTGCACATTTCCAGCTTCATCAAAAAGGGCTATGCCCTTCATCTCCTCCAAACTGCCTTCTTCCTTCACATAATACCTGCAAAGCTCCGAGAAAGTTTTCTCCCCTTCGCCGATTATGACACCGGTAATAAACGGATGCTCTTTTAAGAACGCCTCCACTTCATAGGAAACCTCCGGGCCTCCTACCCAGATTGGAACCTTGGGACAAAGTTTATGAAATTCCTCTGCCACTTCTAAAATAATGGAAATGTTCCAGATATAGCAGGAAAAGCAGATTACATCCGGCTTTTTCAGATAAATCTCCCTTAAAATATATTCTGTCCGGTTATTAATGGTGTATTCTGCCAGTACTATATTTTCTTTTAATTCTCTGGCATATGCCCGCAGGCTGTAAACCGCAAGATTCGAATGAATATACTTTGCATTTACTGCCGTGAGTAATATTTTCTTCATGATTTCTTCCTCTTTTATTTCTATTCTGGGAAATTCATATTGGCAACATATCGTTCCTCAAAGTCCGCCTGTTCTGCAAGATTGATTGATTCACATTTTCTTATCATTTCTTCCGTGCGGCTCCTGTTTTCTTCCGAACTTCCATAGGCGATACAGCCCTGCAGAGATGTATTTCCGACTGCTTTTGTACACTTCTCTAATTCCGCCGGAAGCAGTCCAATGCCTGCTGCTATATGCACATCCAGATATACCCCAAAGCCTCCTGCCAAATATACTTTTTTTATCTCTCCCATGGAAATGCCTGCCTGCTCTAACAGTAATTCGATTCCGCTGTGAATTGCCGCTTTGGCAAGCTGCACCTCTCTGATATCCTGCTGGGTAAAAGTAATCTGTCTTCCATCCTTCATCCGTGCCAGCGGAAACCCTTCTTCCCTGTATTTTTCCTTCATCTGACCGGATGCATCTATGATATGATTTTCATAAAGTCCTGCCACCAGCTCTAACACGCCGGTTCCACAGATTCCCGTTGCCGGTGCGTTTCCAATCGTTCCGATAATTGCCCGCTCTCCAATGACACGCACCTTGCTGATTGCTCCGGTCACACTGGCAACACCGCATGAAATATTGCCACCTTCTAACGCCGGTCCTGCCGGTGCCGAGGTGGCAATCATCTTATCCTCTAATGCCAGCACCATTTCTCCATTCGTTCCCAAATCCAAAAGCAGGGATGGCTTTTCTTCTCCATCCATTCCGCACGCCAGCATGCCAGCTGCAATATCTGCACCCACAAATGCTGAAATTCCAGGCAGTAACGTCACCGGCATATCCGAAAGACTGTCCTTTCGTTCTGCGAGACTGACCGGAGTAAACGGCGCCTTACCAAGTCCCTCACAGGAATCTCCCATATAAAGATGTTCCATAGTGGTATTTCCTGCGATATAAATATGCTCCATTACAATATCTTTCTGTTTCTTCTGTATCTCTTCTGACAGGCTAAAAATATCCTGCCGGATTAATGTCTTTAATTTTTCACCCGCTCCAGCTACAGATGCCTTAATTCTGCTTAATACATCCTGTCCAAATATACGCTGGCTGTTGCCGCAGCCTGCTGTAGCAAGCACCGCTCCCGTCTCCTTATCTACCAGCGCCGCTGCTATGGTAGTCGTTCCAATATCCACTGCAAGAAATGCTTTCCTCGTTTGTCGTTTTGCTTCCCGTGCCCTGTCTTCTGTTATATTTATTTTTTCTACTCCTGCAATCTGGGTTAATTCTTCTCTTCCTTCTTCCCAGCCAAAGGCGGAAATTATAATATCTTCTTCCGGTTTCGGATAGCGTTTACAGGAATTCACCCATGCACCGTCTATCTCTACTTTACATTTCCCACAGGTGCCGTTTCCACCACATGCCATAGGAACCTTATAATCTTTCCGAAGCAGTGCCTGTGCGATGCTTTCTCCCGGCTGCATAATAATGTCCTGATGTAGTTGTCCAATTCGAAGTTTCAGCATTGTGGTCACTGCCTCCTTTCCTTGTGGCTATTATACCCCCCGCCCTTGCTACTTAACAAGGGGAAAATACAAATACCGCCGGCAGCTGTGCTCCCAACGCAGCTGCGGCGGTATTTTCACGCCCTTATATTTATAATATAAACCTTATTATTACATCTACTCCGCCAACCAGAAGAAGAATTCCTCCAATCAGATATACCTTTGTCTTCTGTTCATAGCCGAAATGATATCCAACATAAGCACCACCGACTACACAGACAACAGTAAGTATGATTCCAACCAGTATTAATGACAGTAGCTTGTTCCCAGAAAGCCAAATGCTGCACCGGTCAGGAATGTATAAAATGATGTTACAGCACAAATCCGTACGAATTTATGTACGCCAAGGTTCTCTTCCCGGCGTTCATCAATCCGGTCATTCTTCCAGGCTTTAATCAAAAGCCGGATTCCCAGACACAGGAATACTGCCACTGAGATCACTTCACCTAATATAACCTGTGATTCTTTAATATCATATTTACACAGGAGGTCGGCTCCAAGATTTCCAAGATATAAAACAATTACCTGCCATACGGATACCAGTAATGTCACCAGCACAAGCTGTTTGGTACGAATCCTAGCTAACATTGCTCCCTGACATTCTACTGAAGCAAATACATCCATGGAAAGTCCGCATACAATTATTAATGTTTCTATCCAGTTCATCTTCCGTCCTCCTTTCTCTTAAAATTATTATACTTAATCCTCTGCCTTAATGGAAGCAGTTTCCCAAATAAATTTTACATTTCCTTTGACACCATCTGCTGTCCTGGTAAATGTGTTATATTCATTTCCGGCATCCAGTACTGCATCTACTTTATCCAAGAGTTCTTTCAAATCTCCGTTGTAAGCATCCGCAAGTTTCTCAATTGCCTGCTCATCAAACTGTGCCATTCCATCTGCCAGTGTCTCAGAGCCATCCTCTAACTGGTCTACACCATTTATCAGAAGGTCTGTTGCACTCTTTAAAGAAGTCATTCCTGCATTCAGTTTGTCATTATTTGCAACTAAGGTATTTGCTCCGTCTGCCAGCTGTTTTGCACCATTGGTCAAATCTGTAATTCCCTGTGAAAGTGCGCCATTTACAGAGCTGTCTAATGTATTAACACCTGCTACAATTCCATCGTCACCATTCAGGCCTGCATCTAAGGATGCTGCTCCAGTCTTTAAGGTTGCAAGCTGTGTATCATCAAACTGTGCAAGTCCTGCCTGTACCTGAGCCAGTGCCTGTGCACCACCTGTAGTTCCAAGCTTGGTTGCAACTGCTGAAATATTCTGTAACTGGGCTGCATAAGCTGTGCTTAAGCTATTGAAATCAACCGCACTGCCTGCCTGGGTAGTTACTGCTAAAAGTGTTGCATTGGTTGTATCATCCAGCACATAAATATTAGCATCTGCATTAACCGCCTGTAATCCGCCACCGGTTGCTGCTACTACCTGTGAATAGGCACCGTTTAATGTAGTTCCCGGGGTCTGTAACTGCTGTAATACTGCAAGGTAATTTACTGCTGCCTTAGTATAATCATTCAAAGCGGAAGCAAATGCTGCCTGTGCGTCCGCTGAAGATGCATAAGCATCCATTCCTGCAAGACTGCCATTTACAGTAGATTTCAAGGTTCCGATTCCATCTACCAGCTGGGCAACTCCACCATTAATCTGTGTTGCACCGGCTCCTGCCTGCTGCACACCAGTCTTTAATGCAGATACACCACTTGTCAGTGCCGGAGCACTTTCTGCAAGCTTTGCAATGCCGGAGTTTAAGGTATTTGCACCATCTGCTACTGCAGATGCACCAGAAGTATAATCTTTCACACCAGACTGTGCTGTTCCAACACCAGCTTTAAATTCTCCAAGACTGCTCTGTAATGTTTTCAGTCCGTCGGATAACTCGCTGCTGCCATCTACCAACTGGTCAGATGCGTCAGTCATCTCATCTATTGTATCGGATAATACAGATAAGTCAATATCTCCATTTACATTCATTTCAGAAAGAAGGTTGCTGGATGCCATGGATACTGTCATGTCCAGTGAGAAATCTTCTACATCTGCAGTTACTTCTACATAATCCGGGAACTGGACATCATCACCAAGGTCAGCATCATCAATACCAAGGCTTTCTTTTAAACCTGGCATTGTGATTCCTACCACAATATTGTTTTTTCCATCAGAAATTACTTTTCCATTGGTAACTTCTACATTCGTGAAGTTATCATTTAATACCATTCCGGTTACAACAGAGAACGGAACATAGACATCTGTGGATTTGCCATCGATAGTCTTTGTTGTCTTCTCATTATTGGTAAATTCAAAACGCATGGTAACTTTTCCGCTCTTTCCGGCTAAATCCTTTGGAGCAATTTCTTTTCCATCCAGATAGTAAGTAATTTTCTGGGTAATCGGAGCTTCTTTATCCGTAGTACCCTGATAGAAGATATCATTTCCCTGTGCATCCCAGGTTACTTTATCTCCATCCTGTTTGAAGGTCTCATCGCCTTTTACATTCTTGATATCCTTTAAATCAGATGCGTCCTCCAAAGTATCTGCATTCTCTTTATTCTTTAACCAGTCGCTTACGATGGTTTTATTTACGGTACCATCTGCATCTGCAATCATATATACTGTTTCATCTTTTCCGGTTTCTTCTGTTTCCTTATCAGAATTCAGAAGATTTCCCAGCTGGTCTTTTAATTCAGACTTGGTTTCTTCTGCGTCTGCATCTTCTGTGTCTGTTTCCTCTGTAGAAGTTTCTTTTTCCGTAGTCTCTTCTGATACACTTTCTGTAGATGGCTTTGCTGCATTTACCTGCCATACGCCATAACTGGTTCCAAGCATTGCCACCATCAGCACGCCTGCGATTACACGAATCGCATATTTATTTTTGAATTTATTCTTTAATTCTGAAAATTTCATTGTTATGTCCTCCTTCTTAATCTATACCGTTTTGTTCTTGTTGCGGAAACCAGCACTGGTTACGCAGATTACTTTATCAAATATCATAAACAATGAAGGTAGTACAAAGATTACAACCAACATACTAATCAGTGCACCTCTTGCCATCAATGTACATAAGGAACTAATCATATCGATATCAGAATAAAGTCCTACACCAAAGGTTGCTGCAAAGAAACTTAATGCGGATACGATAATGGACTGGATGGAGCTCTGCAAGGCACTTGTAATTGCTTCCTTCTTCCCGGCTCCCTTATATCTTGCTTTCTTATATTTATTGGTCATCAGGATTGCATAGTCAACCGTTGCACCCAGCTGAATGGTTCCGATTACGATGGATGCGATAAACGGAAGCTGTGTACCGGTGTATGCCGGAATACCCATGTTGATAAAGATTGCAAAGTAAATTGCAGCTACCAGGATAATCGGCAGTGATATAGATTTAAATACAACTGCGATGATTACGAAAATTGCTCCGATAGATACTGCACTTACGACTTTGAAGTCATGGTCTGTCGTGGTAATCAGATCCTGCGTACATGGTGCTTCACCAATTAACATGCCATTTTCATCATAGTTCTTAATAATGCCGCTGATGGCATCACACTGTGCATTTACTTCATCTGATGCTACTTTATACTCGGAAGTAATCAGCAGCAGTTCATAATTTTCATTTTCCAGCTCGCCACGGATAGAATCCGGGATGACATCTCTTGGAATTGCCGGTCCGACGATTGCATCCAGACCAAGTGTTGCCTTTACACCATCCACATCATCGATTTCATCAATCATCTTCGATATGGTCTTTGGCTCTAAGCTGCTGTCTACTAAAACAATGTGGGTAGCACCCATATCAAAATTTTCTTCCAGCTTGTTATTTGCCGCAATACTTTCCAGTGAATCCGGCAATGTACCGGCCAGATCATAATATACGTTCGTATTGTTATAACCCCAGATTGCAGGTCCTAAGATTACCAGGAATAAAATAATAAATATGTAATAATGGCTGGTAATCCAGTTTGCGATATTTCCAAGGTCCGGTAAGATAACACGATGCTTCGTTTTCTCAATCGCCTTATCAAATACCAGAATCAGGGATGGAAGGATGGTTACGCAGGCGATTACACCGAAGATAACGCCCTTAGCCATTACCACACCAAGGTCAAGTCCCAAGGTAAAACTCATGAAGCATAATGCAATAAATCCGGCTACTGTAGTAATGGAACTTCCGACTACAGAAGTAATGGTATTTGAAATTGCATGTGCCATGGCACGATTCTTATCTCCCGGAAACCGTTCCTGATTCTCCTGATAACTGTGCCACAGAAAAATGGAGTAGTCCATGGTAACACCAAGCTGTAAGACTGCCGCCAACGCCTGCGTTACATAGGAAATTTCCCCTTTTATTACGTTACTTCCCAGATTATATACAATTGCCATTCCGATACTTAATAAGAAGAACAGTGGAATAATTGCGGAATCCATGGTCAGGGAAAGTACCAGAACAGATAACAGTACTGCAATCAATACATAAAACGGAACCTCTTTGTTGGTCAGATCCTTAATGTCTGTTACAACTGCTGACATACCACTTAAGTAACACTGTTTTGTTGTGATTCCACGAATCTCTTCAATGGCATCCATTGTCTCATCTGCTGACATGGAAGTATCAAACAAAACCGCCATCAGCGTGCTGTCCGATTCATCATTGTTGAATATGTCATAAATTTCATCCGGCAATACGTCCATTGGTACGGATAAGTCTGCCAGTGAATCATACCATATAACAGATTTAACATGGTCTACATCTGCAATCTGTTCCCGAAGGGTGGAGATATCTTTATCTTCCATACCTTCAATGACACATAGGGAAAATGCTCCTGTACCGAACTCATCTACCAGAATATCCTGTCCTTTCATGGACTCTAATTCATCTGGCAGATAGGAAAGGATATCATAGTTAACCCTTGTGTTAAAGTAACCAAATGCTGCTGGAATCAGTAAAGCAAAACTGATAATAAGTATCAGGACTCTATGCTTTACGACGCCCTTTCCAAATTTAATCATCTCTTTACCATCTCTTTCTTTTTCATGTTTTTCTAGGTAAGAGTATAAAAAAAAGACTGCATCCGAACATATGCAATCTTTTTTGGCTGTATCAATCCAATATACAAATTGTTGAATCTGTAACAGTTGCTATACATATCTGCCAATTTGTATATTAATTATCGCCTATAATATCTGCGATAGAATTGCGGATCATATAATTATAAATATCCGACATCTCTTTTGCAGGCATAGACATTCCACTTTTTATCCAGGTAATTACCAGAAAACATAAGGACTGGGCATGATACCGGGCAATCCGCTCTTTTGTAAGCCATGGCGACGGAATCTTCTTATCCAGATTCTTCTCTTCCAATACTTCTATCAGTGTTCCCGTAATGCATTCCTTTACAATATCTTCAAAAGAGTTCTGTCCCTCTAAGCGGCTTGCTTTGGTATAGAAATCTTTTTCTTTTTCAATACCAGCAAATATAATAATTAACGCCTGATCAATCATTCCATTCTGAATCAACGGCTTTACCGGCTCTAATAATTCAGTCCGGATAATCCACTCTAACAGTTCATACTTATCCTGAAAATGATTATAAAAGGTCGGACGGATAACTCCCGCTTTATCAGTTATCTCCTTGATTGTAATCTTTTCTATAGGTTGCTTGATTGTCAGCTCTTTTAGGCTCTCCGCAAGCAGTGTATCGATTGCGTTCCTTCCCTGATTCGTCATAACTTCCTCTCATCTTCCTATCAAACAGCCGTCTAAACGACCAGTCGCACTATGGTGATACTTCTTGCTTCCTTATCATTCTTAAGGTCTATGATTTCTCCTGTATCACAGACTTTTACAATCGGGCGAAGCACAAATCCCTGATAATTATGCTTTACTACTGCCATTCTGCCATCAGAAAGCTCCACTTCACAGCCTGCCGGATAGACAGCCACCCAGCGTAAAAATACTTCCACCAGCTTCGGATCAAACTCCGAACCGTTCATTGCCATTATATATTCAATGACATCTGCCGGTGGCATCGGATCACGGTATGGCCGTTTTGAAATCATGGCATCATACACATCTGCCAGTTTGATAATTCTTCCATAAATACTGATTTCATCACCGGATTTTCGCATCGGATAACCTTCGCCATTATAGCATTCATGATGTTCTAATACACCAAGATATACTTCCGGTGCGAAATCAAAATTATCCCTCAGGAACTCATATCCTAACTTCGGATGCTGTAATACGATTCTTCTTTCATCCTCGGTCAGTGCACGACGTGCATTTAATATATCTATCTCTAAGAATTTCTTTCCGATATCATGAAGTAATGCAGCGGTAGTAAGAATGCGGAGCTCATACTCATCCATTCCATAATGTGCTCCGATTACTGCGGATAAAATTCCCACATTTACAGAATGAAAATAAGTATAATCATCATAATTCTTAAGGCTCATCATGTTATACATTACTTCTTCATTTTCCAGAAGACTGTCCACCACCTGCATGACAGCTTCCCGGATCTGCCATTCCTGTTCACTGACATCTTCCTCTTCCATGCGGTCAACAAACAGATGATGTACTATTTCCAGGCTCTTTGAGTGAATAGACGGCTTAATTACTTCGGCAATCTCTATTTCTTCGGAAAACTTATCATCAATATAAAGACCCGGATAACCCATCTTATCCAGATTCTCTATCTGTTCCTGATTCAAAATCTGATGTCTGCCTAAAAGCATGACTCCCTGACCGTCTAATATGTCCTGAGCCAGTGCCATTCCGGCTTCCACCTTTTTTATTGGTAGATAACGCATCTAAATTGCTCCTCTTTGTCTTTTGTTACCCCACACGCCTATTCTATAACATTTTATCTGCGATTACAACTTTTTTACTCATCAAATTCTACCGTCACAAAAAAGCCCTTCGGTGTTTCCTTTACGTCCACTACCGTCCCTTCGGTAGACTTCAGACGTTCCCGGAAGGTATAATTTGCTGACATTGCAAATGCATTTCCAAGTGTATAGTAATAGGAAGTCGGCAGCTTACTCTCTGTCACCGGTAACACATCCCCTACTTCCAGTAACCCAGTTCTCTCCATTTTAAACTCCATCTGCCGCATTGATAATACGCCTCCTGATTATGCTTCTAAATTATTCATTTTCTTCTGAATCTTCTTCTACTGCTTCTACATCAATGGCTTCTGCCGCCTGTTTTGCCGCTTTGACAGCACCTGCCACACGATATACTACAAACAAATCACTCAGTCCGTCATAAATCAGTGCAATTCCTACGATTACCATAGCAATCTGTACCATCTCGATGGCTTTCCAGATTAACAATACGCCGAATGCGAAATTAAGAATTGTAATCAAAAGCAGGATTCCCCATGCTGTGTCACCATTCTGCTTTGCTTCGATAGTCATCCGTAAGTCTTCCAGACCATGCATCAGCAATACGACTCCGATTACTACCGGGAATATCTTTGCAAAGTTCAATGGCTGTACCAGAATCCATACCCCCAAAATAACCAGTGCAATTCCGGTTGCCAGTCCCAGCCTGCTTTCCAGTTTATTTCTCATATAAGAAATAATATGTCCGATTCCCATCACGCATAAAATAGCTGCTAAAATATAGCAAAGTACCTTTGTTACCTGTGTCGGCCATATCATAAGAATAACTCCCAGTGTCACACAAAGAATAGCGGATAATATAACATCTGCTTTGATTCTCTTTAATGTTTCCTTCATAATAAATACGCTCCTTCCACTTGTTTTTTTATTTCATTTCTTTCCTTTATTTTGCAGTAATATCTGCATAGCTGCTCCGGTTACTGCTGCCAAGTCTGCCGGAGACAACGCCATGGATGTGCCGATTCTTCCGCCACTGATATAGATTTTATCAAACTGTTCCATACTTTTATCTAAAATGGTCGGGAACTGTTTCTTCATTCCAAGGGGGCTGCAGCCGCCTCTTACATAACCGGTAATCTTTGTAATATCTTTTACATGAATCATTTCTACGGATTTCTCGCCGGCCGCTCTTGCTGCCGCCTTTAAATCCACCTCTTCTGCAATCTGTACCACAAAGACATAATATGCCTTGCTTTTTCCCTGCATGACCAGTGTCTTATACGTCTGCTCCACCGGTGCTCCGGTAAGCTCTGCCGTATGCAGTCCGTCAATAAATTCATCACATTCATAATTTAAGATTTCATATGCCACTTTATGCCGGTCTAAAATCCGCATGGCATTAGTCTTTACTTCTTTCCCCATTGTTTTATGCTCCTTTTGGGTTCTTTACTTTTTTGAAAGTCTCTGTTTTAACAACTACAGCTTCCGTATCGGAAACTTTTTGCATGTTACTCATCCGCTCCATTCACATAGGTTTCTAAAAAAGAATGTTTTACCCCATCTTTCTTATAAGCGATAATGGTACTTAAATTTACATTTTCCACACTGCGGAAGATATTATTTTCCACATATGGATTCACTTCTTTTAATCTGGCAATCAGCTGTTTGATTTCCATCCGTTTTGATACGGTACGTCCATCCGGGTCACAGGTGGTACAGGTATCGGTAAAATGGCAGGCACACTGAATAAAATGCAAATCGTTATAATCTCTCCAGTGCTTAATGTCATCCTCCCGGATCAAATACATTGGACGAATCAGTTCCATTCCTTCAAAATTCGTGCTGTGAAGCTTCGGCATCATGGTCTGTACCTGTGCACCATAGAGCATTCCCATTAAAATAGTCTCAATGACATCATCATAATGATGTCCCAGTGCAATCTTATTACAGCCTAATTCCTTTGCCTTACTATATAAATAACCGCGGCGCATTCTCGCACACAGATAGCACGGAGAATTTTCAATCTCATATACCGCATCAAAAATCTGTGTTTCAAATACCGTAATCGGAATCTGCATCAGCTCTGCATTCCGTTCAATCACTTTACGGTTCATCTCACTGTATCCCGGATCCATCACTAAGAATACCAGTTCAAATTGGAATTTATTATGCCGCTGCAATTCCTGAAAGAGCTTTGCCATCAGCATGGAGTCTTTACCACCGGAAATACATACTGCCACTTTGTCTCCCGGCTGCAACAGTTCGTATTCATTGATTGCTTTTGCGAATTTACTAAAGATTGCTTTATGAAATTTCTTGCGGATGCTCTTCTCAATTTCCTGACAGCGTTCCTCTTTCTCTGATGTTTTCTTCTGGAAACTGTCCAGCAGATATGCGCCATAGCCGCCCTCTAAGCTGACTGCATCAAAACCTTCTTCCCTTAGTCTTTCCGCTGCTCCGATACTGTTGATTCCTTTGGCACAAAATAGTATCAGACGCTTGTCTGCCGATAGTTCCTCTTTTCTCAAAAGAATCTCCTGCTCCGGCAGATTGACTGCTCCCCTGATACTTCCATAGCGGAAGGCATCCTCATTTCTGATATCGATTAACTGGTATTCCCCAGTCTTATATTCTTTTAATTGTGCCAGATTAATCTCAGTATCTGCCATGCTTCCGCTCCTTACTTTCAATTTTTCTCTTATTTTATACTAGGCGTTTTCTTTTATCAATACCTTCTGTTTCCATTTTCCGCTCCGCCACCGTAAAATCATTCCCACTGCCCGGACACATTCATCCATTGCCATACCGATATATGCTCCACAAACCAGCAATCCAAGATGAATTCCGAAGAAATAAGTTCCCCCCACCGCACACAGGTACATGAATATCGCAGCAATTACTGTAGTAAATGCTGCATCGCCGCTGGTCTTTAAAGCATTTCCGTATACCAGATTAGTCACCCGTCCAATTTCAAGGACAATATCGATTGCCAGCAGCTTTCCAACCAGAGATACCATCTGTGGGTCATCCGTAAACATCCGTATCAGCCAGTGGGACGATAATGCAAAGATGCTCTCCAGTATCGTCGCAACAATTACGCCTACAACTGCTGCTTTTCTGGTTCCTTTATCACAGGCTTCATAATCCTGTGCACCTATCCGCCAGCCGACCATAATTGCATTTGCCTGGGCTAACGCTGCACCTACGCAGTAAGAAAAATTTGTAATCTGCATGGCATAGGAACGGGCTGTTACGTTCATTCCATTGGCATCCATCTGATTTAAGAAACGGATAATCAAAGTCATTGCCACATTATATAGTGCTGTTTCCAAGGCAGAAGGCAGTCCGATCTTGACAATCTGTCCGAATACCACACGGTTCTTAAGCCTCTCCTTCTTCTCCTTCGCATGAATATAATAATGTCCGAAGCAGATTACCAGGCCAAGATTCAATACCCTTGAAATTACTGTTGCTGCAGCAACTCCTGCTACTCCATAGTGGAACCCAAAAAGGAATACTGCATTTAAGATAAAATTTAAAATGTTGGCAGATACCGTTGCCACAAGAGGCTGTCTGGTATATCCAAACGCTCTTAAGTAGCTGGAGAAAATCGGAATCAGTGCGTTTAAAATGCATCCGCCTCCCACAATCCTAAGATATGTTTTTGCATACTCCATCAGAGAATCTGCCACACCAACCGCTGATAATATCATTCCTGACTGGAAGAACAAAAATACCGCAAGAATTGCTCCTACAATGGCGTTAAATAACATGCCAAGCTGTCTTGCCTGATATGCAATCCCCTCTTTTCCGGCACCGATATACTGCGTCATAACCGCAATCATTCCGGCTGAAATAACAGAAAACATAATGATAAAAATACCTATATAGGTATTGGCTGTTCCAACAGCACCGACTGCTGCATCTCCCACAGATGAAAGCATCAGTGTATCCACCATGCCGGAAAGCATATAACATAATGTTTCCAGGCAGATTGGTACAAACAATTGTCCAAGAGTTTTCTTTTGTTCCACGTTTTGTCCTCTTTCTTTTCTTTCAATAGTTCTTTACATTTTATAATTTATCTTTTTGAATGGCGTCTGTGTAGTCTGCCAAGACGGGATACTACTAACAGCCCCGATAAGCATCCCTGCTTTGGCAGACTACACAAACGTTTATCTAAATAGCAAATACTAAATAGCAAGCTGCAAATAATAATAAAATCAATAGCTATGCGCAATTACAAGAAAATCCTGCGGACGCAAATGTAACAAACTTACATTTATTTTTGGTCTGCAGGATTTTATTTTACTGCGCTATCTGACTTTTATGCTACCGGCTGTTCAGACTGTTTATCATTCATTACCAGCTTCAGCAGAATCGGGGTAATCAATGTTGTCACGATTACTACCAGTACGATTGGTGCGAAGAATCTATCATCTAACATGCCGCACTGATATCCCTTCTGGGCAACAATTAACGCAACCTCACCACGGGAAATCATTCCGACACCAATCTGTAATGCTTCTTTATTTGTATAGCGGCAGAACTTTGCGCCCAGTCCGCATCCAACCACCTTGGTCAGTAAAGCAATAACTAAAAGGATAATGGTAAATCCTATCATAGAACCTGTCATTCCGTCTAAAGAGGTCTTAATACCGATACTTGCGAAGAATACCGGTGAGAAGAATAAGTAAGACGGGAAGTTGATTCTGTCTTTTACATATTCACCATTCTTCATGCTGCAAAGCATCAGTCCTGCAAAATATGCCCCTGTAATATCTGCAATGCCGAAGAATTTTTCCGATACATAGGATAACAGGAAGCAGAATGCCAGTGCAAATACAGTAACACGTCTTTTCTGACCTTCGCTTTCAATTAATGGTTTGCATTTTGATACCAGGAAGAATAAGATTCCGATTACAATAAAGTAAAGAACGATCTTAACCATAACAGTAACCGGATTTACGCTGGTATCCTTTAAGCTCGTTACAATGGTAAGTACAATAATTCCAAGAATATCGTCAATAACAGCTGCGCCAAGAATGGTTGTTCCGACTCTTCCCTTTAAACGTCCCAGTTCACGCAATGTTTCTACTGTAATACTCACAGATGTTGCTGTCAGCACAACCCCGATAAAGACAGATTTCAATACCTCCTGATAATCTGCAAAATCTGTATGGAAATATAATGCATACCCTAAAAATCCACCAATCAGTGGAACAATAACTCCGATTAAAGCAACGATAAAGGATGCCAATGCATTTGCCTTGATTTCTTTCAGATCAGTCTCCAGTCCTGCGGAGAACATCAGGAAAATAACTCCGATTTCAGCTGTAATTTCAAGGTATACTCCGTTGGTTCCATCCAGTGTGATAAGTTTTAATACAGATGGTCCTAAAATAATACCGGCTGCCAGTGCTCCTACTACTGCCGGCATATGCACTTTTCGTGAGAAAAGTCCTAATACTTTTGTTGAAATTAAAATAATTGCTAAAAAAAGCAGAAATTCATAAGATTCCATAATATGACCTCTTTCCTTTCTTCTCTTGTTTTTTCTTTTTACATTCTCCTAAACCCGGAACTATGTTAACTCTTTTTGTTGGTAATAGCAATATATTTTTTCTTTTTTTTGTTACTTAATATTTATATATTTTCCAGATTTTTTTGTTACTTTTTCACAATTAAAAAATCAGTCCTTCTTTTTAGCATGAAAAAAACAGCCCTTCCGGACTGTTTTTTCGAGGAGTTTAGTTATGTTTTTTCTTTTTTTTGTTACTTAATATTTATATATTTTCCAGATTTTTTTGTTACTTTTTCACAATTAAAAAATCAGTCCTTCTTTTTAGCATGAAAAAAACAGCCCTT